>OMTP01000097.1 GCA_900313955.1 uncultured Lachnospiraceae bacterium
GGCGGGCTTCTGCCGGGAGGGGAGGACCCCAGCGAGAAGCTCAAAACGTGGAGTCGCTGGGGTCGACGGGCTTCTGCCGGGAAGAGAGGACCCCAGCGAGAAGCCCAAAACGTGGAGTCGCTGGGGTCGGCGGGCTTCTGCCGAGAGGGAAGGACCCCAGCGAGCTTGCTGCCAAATGCCGGGAAAGCACTTGCCACGGCATTTTCCGCATGGTACAAAGGAAACGTGCCTCAATCGCGAAAGGACGGTGGCAGCCATGAAGAAGAGAAAAGATGGCCGATACGAGAAGGTTGTGACAGTCAATGGGGTGCGAAAGTCAGTCTACGGGAAGACCATGCGGGAAGTGAGAGAGAAGTCTGAGAAGCTCCGCAAGAAAATGGAGCAGGGCCTCAAGATGTCGGACACGGTCACGCTTGACGAGTATTTTGAGATCTGGTACGAGCGGCAGCGGGGGACAGTCAAAGACGCGACCATGTACGGCTACAGGACCCGCTATGCACGGCTGAGCAGGCACGCTGGCAGCATCAAAGTGCGCGACTTCACGCCCGCCGTCTGCAGCCAGATCCAGGACAAGCTGAAGACAGACAGCAAATTTTACAAGGGCAAAGAGACCGGCAGGCCCTACTCGACCGGCAGCATCAACGCGACCATGCAGCTTCTGTCCATGATCCTCAAAGAAGCCGCGCGCGAGCGCATCATCCTCGAAAATCCCCTGACGGGTCAGCGGACCCTGCGCATGCGCGACGAGGAGCACCAGGCGCGCGACACCATCCACGCCCCCTTGAGCGACGACGAGCTGGCCTCCTTCCTAAAGTACGCCGAAGGAAGCTATTATGAGCACTTTTTCCGCTTCATGCTGGCGACCGGCATGCGCGCCGGTGAAGTCGCGGCCCTGACGCCGAGCGACATCGACACGGACAAATTCGTCGTCCACGTCCACCGCACCATCACGCGCGACGAGCACAACCACGTCACCCTCTCCGAGGCGCCCAAGACAAGCGCCGGTCGCCGGGACATCCCATTTACCCCCGAACTCATCACCCTGGTCAACGCACAGAAAGAGCAGAACAGGAAAATGCTCCCCGACTCGACAAGCATTTTCCTCTTCCCGGCAAAAAGCGGGGGCGCTGCGCGCCCCAACAACGTCGACAGCGCCATGGCCGTCGTCCTCAGGAAAATGTCCTCCGACGGCATTTCCATTTCCCGCCGCACCTCCCATGCCCTCCGCGCCACCCGCGCGACCCGCTGGGCCAAAGCCGGCGTCCGCCCGGAAGTCCTGCGGAAGCTCATGGGCCACACATCCATCCAGGTCACCTACACCTACTACGTCGGCGTCGACAACGAGACCGCCGCCCAGGAGATCCGCAAGGCCTCCTTCATATAATGAAATAGGAAGAAAGCCGTACCCAAGACAAAGGTGCAAAGGCCGTGAACCCGCGAGGCGGCAGTGCGGTGAACCCATGGGGACGTATCCTGTGGGCTCATCAAGCGATGAGCCCACAGGATACGTCCCCATGGGTTCACCGCGGCCGCCACGGCACCTGCTCATCGCGGCCGCCACGGCACCTGCTCATCGCGGCCGCCACGGCACCTGCTCATCGCGGCCGCCACGGCACCTGCTCATCGCGGCCGCCACGGCACCTGCTCATCGCGGCCGCCACGGCACCTGCTCATCGCGGCCGCCACGGCACCTGCTCACCGCGGCCGCCTCGCCACCGGTTCACCGCGGCCGCCTCGCTTCCCTGCCGGTCGTCTCATCTTAAACGATTAACATCCGGAAAGAAAATTTTTTATGGGCGTTTTGCATAAAGATTATATGGATTTTTTGTGAATTCTGCGAGATGGAAAGACGGGGGGATTGATGGTAATATATGTATAAGCAAAATTAACTGAGAGTGGGCATAGTAGTTGGATTTTCGTGACCTGTGAGCGCGATGAGAGAGGTTCTCGCCAGACGGTCACATATTTTTATCAGGGTGATGGAACGGTTTCCAAGCACGTTCCACTGACATTCCACGATTTTTGTGAAAAATGTCCATAGAATGGGACGAAAGGCTGTATTTTTTGTGCTTGTTTTTCACACAAGTGTCCCCGAGACACCGAAAAGGGCCACGGTAGCATCAAAAATCACGGTTTTCGAAAGATCGATGCAATCCTTTTCGGACACTTTCATCACGGATCCGCCCGGCTGAAAAATGAAATATTCTCAGCATGGAATCGTCCGGCTGAAAAACAAATATTTTCATCACGGACCCGCCCGGGTGAAAAACAGATATTCTTAGCACGGACTCGCCCGGCTGAAAAGACAAACATTCTCAGGAATGATCAGGCAGCATCTGAAAATGAGCTTTCTGCTTAGAAAGGATGCAAACCTTTTCAAATATATATTTTTTAGTAACGTATCAACCAAGTGAAGAGGGTATGAAAATGAAGGAGAAAAAGAGCAAGAGAAAAAGCGGGAGCACTCCCGCGAGGGTTAAAGCGCTTCTACTGGCAGCAGCTATGACTCTGGGCCTTGTTACCGCACCGGCATATGCGGCAACCGATACCGAGACGCAGTCCGGCAAAGGCACGTTGACCATCGAGGTCGCGGCGCACGACAGCTACACCAAGACGGACACGTCCATTTCAGGCGTAGAGGTGACACTCGAGAAGATCGCATCACTCGAAAAATCCACCAACACCTACACCCTGGACAGCAGCTTCAAGGATGCAGAGGACGCCTACAGGAACAGGTATGAAGAAGAATATGGAAAGGCTTCAAAGAACATCTTCGACGGCATGAACGTCGAGCAGTCCAACTATCTGGCGGCCGAGATCGTCTCCCGCTATGAGGGCAAGCTCGAGGGTGCCCTCGTGGATACAACCAAGAGCGACGGAAAAGTCACATTTTCAGGTCTGACGGACGGCATGTATCTGGTCTTCCAGTCCGGCGCGAGCGGTATGGCGACAAAATACACCGAATTTTCACCGTATCTGGTCTCCGTTCCGAATGGCACTGAGAAGGAAGACAAGACCGTCGACTGGGAGTACAACGTCGTCCTCGATCCCAAGACCGCGCCGTCGCTGAAACCGACAACGCCGCCGGACAACCCACCGTACAATCCGCCGTCAACGCCGACCCCGACGGAGACGCCAACTCCGACAGAGACACCGACCGAGACCCCAACGGAGACACCTACCCTGACCCCGACGGAGACGCCAACCCCGACTCCGACAGAGACACCTACACCGACCGTCCCAGATAACAACAAAGGCAAAGGAAACGGCAAGACCAACACGCATGTGACCCCGACCCCGAAGCCGCCGATCACACCGTCAAGAATCGTTCAGCAGGTCGTACAGGCAGTCAAGACTGGTGATACAAATACATTATTTACTTACGCAGGACTCGTCGTCCTCTCCGCGATCGTCATTTTCGGAGTGGTAAGAAAGCGCAAGAAAGACTAATCCAAGAGTAACGAAACATTTTCATAAGAGGGAAAAACACATGAACAAGCCATTTTCTTTTAAGAATTTAACAGGCACTCAGGTGGGCAAAGTTTCCAGAAAGTTTATCGCCCTGGTGCTGGCGGCCGCTATGGTTCTGGCCACGGTCGTTCCTTACCTGGCAAATGGCGGCAACGGAGGAATCGACGACATCGATGTGACCGCTGCGCAGACGGTTTCTGAAAATGAGACTTCCTCTGCAGCCACCACTGACACCGCAAAGACGCGCGACGTCTACTTTGTCAACCGCAACAGCAACACCGAAAAGCTTGAGCTCTGGAATGAAAATGAGACAAGCGACTCGGCTTCCGACGATGAGAAGGCTATCTGGGTTCAGCAGATGGCAGAGCCGGCAACGGACTCCATGGACTATCATTTCACAGGCGACGACCTGACGGACAAGTCCTATCTCACCGAGTGCGAAGTCAAGATGAGCGACACTGGTGCCGTCGACTCCATGGGCGCAAAGATCTACAAGGCAGAGATCCCGGAGACCTGGAGCTACATCGCATTTTCTTATTTCTCCACAGATGAGACTTACGGCGAGAACACGACCTTTCAGAACATCAATGGCGTCAACTACCCGCTCAGCACTCCGACCAACCCGCGCCACCGCACCATGATGATCAAGATCGATGAGGACAACCAGTACATCGTCAAGACCATCAGCGAAGGCAAGACCGCATGGGAAGACGCAGTTACGGCAGGGTTAACAACATCTCAGGGCTTCTACGTCGACACCACCCTCTACTATGCAGATGAAAATGCTAAGGGAAATGGGTATCGGAAGCCGGTTAGCGAGACGATTGACATCAGCAACCAAACTACTACCGTAACTGAAACACCAACTCCCTCAATTATCGCTAACACTAAAAAAAATGTCATTAAAAGAACTGTAGCAAGCGGGACAAAGGTCTACTTCTGGACAAAGGACGGCGCATGGAAGGATGCAAGCCCGATTTATATCCATTACTGGGGAAACGGTCTCGATACTACTGCGGCAGCAAGTGTAGATGAAGACTATACGACCACAAACGGGAAGATTTACAGCTTTACCCTCCCAGAGAATGCTAATGGATTTCAGTTCAGATCCACAAATCAGGGAACCGATGCAAAGACATATACGCGTGCTATAACCACAGCATCGAATGGTGACTGCTTCTCTCTGACGTCCAACAATACAAATTCAAACCAGAGTACGACAAGCACAAACCTGCTCACAGGTACTCTGCCGGATGGAATTACAAAACTTCACGACATCAGCTTTGCGGAATCCACTAAGAGTGTTCTGTATTATTCAGATGCAACTGCTGCGTCTTCGAACAGCAGCACACTGGAGCTTACGACATCCAACGATATTCCGACGAAGGTCTCCGATGGGTCATATACCATCAACTGGACAAGCAACAATGAAAATGTGGTAACTGTCACTGGCACTGGCACAACTGCAACCCTTACCGCAGCAGGTGTTGGTGAAACGACCATAACTGCTACGCTGAAGAATAGCGATGGAACAGAGCTCAGCGCTGCAACAATGACCGTCACTGTCACTGAAGGACAGCTTGCCTACTTTGACCCGGCGACGCTGTCAATGACATATTCATCCGACAGCGTCGCAGGATCTAGCAACAGCACGAACGTTACTCTGAATGTAGAAGACAGCGTTGCTGCAAAGATCAGTGATAGAACTTATACTGTAAATTGGAACAGCTCAGACAATACGGTTGTGTCTCATTCAACTGCAGGAACAGCACTGACGGAGACCCTGACAAGCCATAAGGCAAGTGACACTCCGGTCACCATTACTGCGAAAGTTATGAATGGTGAGATCGGGGTTGCATCAGCAACTCTGTCTGTGACAGTCACTTCGGATACTTCCAAGATCATTTACTACCTTGCACCGTCTGACTGGACATCTTGTTATGCGTTCTTTACAACCGACACGAGCGGAATTGCTGTCGACAGCAGTAACAAGTTTACAGGCATGACGCAGTTCAACGACACTAGCCTGGTTGTGATGGACAATGGTACGACTTCCATTAAGGATACGACATATTACACTGACTATAATCTGTTCTTCGTCAAGGTTCCGTCGAAGGCAAAGTACGTCATCTTCAGAAACTCTGATGTGGTGAATTCCGATCAGAGCTGGAGCGGAGAACAGGAGCCGACGGGTGACAATATCTATCTGAATGCGACATTCTCGGACGATAAGAACGGTTATGCCTATTCAAGCGCAACCACTACTGGCAAAAGCACTACGGTTACCGGTGATTCTCATAAGTTCACCCTTCGTGAAGGTGTCTGGATCGATGCCGGTTCCAATACCATGAACTGGGCAGACGGCGAGCCAGAGACCCTGCCACTGACGCTGAAGCAGGGCAATCTGAATGGTGTTATTACGAACGTGACATGGTCGAGCAGCGATGGAAGTATTGTCTCTGTGCCTTCGGCAGGAGATGGTGCAGGAACGATGACTTGTACAGCGACTTCTGCTGGCGCTGGCACAGCTGCCATCACTGCGACGGCAACAATTAAGGACAGCCAGGGAAAAGAAGCACAGCAAACTTCAACTTATTCGATTACAGTCACCGAGAAGAAGTACATCTACTATCTGGCACCGTCTTCCTGGACGGTTGCGTATGCAGCGTTCCAGAAAGACGGAAACGACAACATAAACTTCGGTTTAAAAGCGGATGGAACCAGTTACCTGACGAACGGAAATGACAAATCCATTTTCCGTCAGATGAGCCAGGTGAACGACAGTTCTGTCGGAATGGATGGAAAGGACATTCCGGACGGCTATACACTGTACCGGATTGAAGTTCCGACAGTTGAAAGCGACGCTGCTACAAAAGTGATCTTCCTTTCATCTGCTGACTGGAACAGTACGGACAAGGACCCCAGCACTAGCACCCTTTCGACAACTGTTGAGGGAACATATACCATTGGAAGTGCAGTAAAGAATAATAATGGTTATTCTCAGCAGGAGAAGAATGGATCCAATCGCGGTCACTACTTTGGCAAGCGTACCGGTATCTGGATCACTCCGGCAGAAACGACCCTGTCGCTGATTGACGGTGTCACCACGACAACGGTTCTGCAGCTTGGCAAAGGCGATGATGTTCCGGAGGGATATACCGTACAGTGGACTGCTTCCGATGGTACTTCCATTGACATTCAGGGCAATGGCGAAACGGCAATCGTCACGCCGAAGGCAGCGACAACGACGCCTGTTACCGTTACCGCCACGCTTTATTACAACGGAACAGCAGCGACTGCACCGGAACCGGCGAGGACAGAGGTGAGTGTAAGGAAGACGAAGCGGATCTATTATCTGGCGGATTCTTCCTGGACTGAGGCTTATATCCACATTGACGGGGATTCTCAGACCTTCCGTCCGATGACCAAGGCAGAGGGAGATTATCTTGAAGACGGTGTCGAGATTGAAGACGGAACTCTGTTCTACTATGATGTGCCTGAGAATCTGACGGTCAATAAGGTCATCTTCAAGAACCAGACCACAAATGTGAATAACTCGGGATGGCCGAATACAGAAGCGGGAAATCAGGATCCGACAGGAAAAGGCGTATTCTTTAAGGTTACTGACACAGATCTTAGTACCCGGACTGTCAATGGCAAAACGGTCGCAAACAACGGTTATCAGTACGACGGATCTACTTATGACAATACCCCGACAGAAAGCCGTACTGCCCATTACTTCAGTGAAGCGGGCAGTACGAAGATGCAGCCGTCATCTCTCAGGCTGTACCTGAATAAGACAGATGCGGACAAGAGTGGAACGCTTACCGTCGTGCCTGCGGCAGAAGTTGAGTATGACGCGATTCAGTGGTCCATCGAGGATGGAACGGTTGCAAGTCTTACGACCGGAGAGAGCAGCGGCGATACCATCAACCTGTCGGCGACGGTGACCGGTCTGAAGAAGGGCAAGACGACGGCAACGGCGAAGCTGCTGAAGGATGGCCAGGTCGTCGCAACGGTGAACGCCTCCGTCTATGTGCACGATACACTGGAAGTATATTATGACGCGACATTCTCCAAGATGCTCTACAGTGAGAGCGGCGCGGACAACCAGAAGTCCATTCCCTATACCTGGGACAGCAAGGATGGGAAGACAGCCAGTGACAATATCATCTACTATTACGCACTGAAGGCCGACGGCACGGCCGCTACTGAGGGAAATGGAGTAAAAAATAGCGGTCAGATGGAACTGGTCGGCGACAGTGCGAAGCCGTCCGGATTAAGGGGTACCTGGAATGATATGTATGTATCCGCCGAGCTTCCGGCAGACACAGCCATCGTGTATTTCAAGAACTCCAAGAATAAGGAAACTGTCCGTCTGACGATTCCGAATGATCTGGTGAATCCATGCTTCTATGCAAACACGGGTGATGATACTGATTACAAGAGCGAAAACCGCGGCGGTTACTGGGGCGAGGCCTGGGAGACCAGAGATCATGAAGGAACGGAAAATGTCACGAACATCCTGAGCGGCTCCTACACCGGCAATACGGATACCACCTATTATGTGGACTCCTCCTTCTACGATTACTTCTCTGACTTCGAGCTGAACGGCGTGAGCCGTGCAAACTACACAGGAGGAAATGGTGCAAGCCACCGCAACTGGGTGACGTTCCGCGAGTTTGATCAGGCGCTGAGCGATTACTATAAGAGCACCAACAACCCGTATGTTATGTACACCGGTCATTTCCAGCCGCCGTATGATACGTGGGGATATCAGTTCCAGAACATCGGCTACACGATGGACCTTTACGGTTATTCTGGAAATGCCGGCAATGCCGGGTCGTACTTCTATACGATCAACAACTCGAACCCGGATTCGTCTAGGGCAAGCGGACATTATAAGTGTGCCACTCAGGGACTTTGGGCGAATTCAAAGCCCTATAAGACTTATTTCAACACCACCTTCCTGAGCGGGGATAATGGCAAGCATGCCAAGCTGGCTAATGTCTATCAGAACGCGAAGTTTCCGCTGACAAAGACGGATGAGTATGTTGCGAATAATAAGGATGGGAACGGAGCCAAAACAGTCAACGAATATTACGTGTTTGACAGTGCCCAGACCACCCTTCACCTGGCGGGCGACGGCCAGCTGTACCTGAAGGACACCGGCCATCAGAACTGGTCGAAGAACGTTAACTCGTCAGGTAGTGCGTCTGGAGACCCGGTCTCCAACACTTACGGCTTCTTCCCGCTGGATGATACGACATCGAATGCAAATGCGAGCGGCGTCAACCACAATTACGGATTCGGGACAAGAATCGTCGTTCCATTTACCCTGTCGGAGGATGGAACTGCGACCCTTACAGATGGGACAAAGGTTCCGCAGGTTTTCAAGTTCTCCGGCGATGATGACGTCTGGGTCTTCCTGGACGGTGAGAACCCTGCTGACATGATCCTTGACCTTGGCGGTGACCATGGCCGAGTGAACGGCGCGATCAACTTCTCCAAGTCAACCGATTCGAATGCGACAAGCTACAATTACGTTGACTTCCTGAACCAGAGCCAGCAGAAGTACTGGGCTCAGGTACCGAACCAGAGCACCTACGTCAGCGATGTGAAGTACGTGACAGACCTGAGTACCGCTTCTGCTTCCGGGGTGGGACAGAAGATCAATATCAGCTCCAAACTGAATAAAAAGAATGTCTATGACGGACAGACGCATTACCTCTACCTCTATTACATGGAGCGTGGTCAGTGGGAATCCAATATGCGTATTGAGATGAACATCAACCTGGTCACGAAGGTAACGATCAAGAAGCAGTTTGTCCGCAACAATACGGACGTCAGCAAGAACGTCGAAGGTACCATCTATGCGATGATCAAACAGTCGTATGACGATGGAACAAACGAGACCTACTATGCTGTCAACCCGTCCGGGACGACAACCAAGGACAAGTACTGTGTGGCAATCTCCAGTGACAATAACTGGACGGTTGAGGTCAACCAGCTGCCGGCACAGGATGCTTCCAAGAGACACGATTATAAGTATACCGTCCAGGAAGTTCTGATGAGCAATGGCGAGCCGGTAGCACTGACAGGCGATGCAAATAAAGATGCTGCCGGAGTTTACTATCCGAAGGCAGCAACAAAGGGCGATGCAGTCGTTGTAGATGGGCAGGCATATATTGTACAGGATGCGACTTCAGAAGATAATACTTCATATACCTTGGTGAATACCCGAATCGCTACTACATCGCTGAAGGTACAGAAGAGATTCCTGGGGACGGATTCGAAGACGCTTCCGAAGTCTATAAAGGTTAAGATTCAAAGACAGGCGTACAATGGAACTGAAACTAATCTTTCTAATATCTCTGCAGCGATGGATTCCAATAAGTGGGAAGATGTCACAATCGATGGTCAGGGAAGCGATGGATGGTATGAGCTGACTCAGGCAAATACAACTTCTTCATCAAGTGGTGATGTAATCACTTGGAGTAAAACATTTGACAAGTTGATGATCAATCCCGAGAATGATGCAACGAAAGGTGTTTATGTCTATCGAGTCATAGAAAAAACAGCTACTGGAGCAAATGGAACTGCAGCAACCGAGTCAGGTACTACTGTTACATACACAGATGCAGAAGGCACAGAACAGTCCTATTGGGTCTATTATAAGGGGTCAAATAATGACAATAGCTACAACCTTTATAAGGCCAACACTGACAATACTGGAAACACAGCTACTTTATCGAATATGCTAATGGTTCACCTTCCATCCACCGGTGCTAAGACAGCGATGTTTCTCACACTGACCGCCATGTTAATGATGGCTGGTGCCGGTACCTTCGGTCTCTTCGGCAACAAGAAACGTAACATTGTCGCCTGATCATAAAGGCGATCTCAAAGAAGGATGCTCTTAACAGGGCATCCTTCTTCTCAAAGAAACGGTTAGATGGATTAAATTGCTCGGAACAGGTAGAAATGTCTAACTTGACCTGGGCTAAATACTCTGAGCAGTTCAAGCTATCTACCTGACCTGAATGTTTAGATGGTAATATCTTGGCTTCCTAAATTTTTGGCACTCAAAGATTGTGGCACTCGAATAAAAGTCT
>OMTP01000040.1 GCA_900313955.1 uncultured Lachnospiraceae bacterium
CGCAAATTCGAATGCGCCCTGATGGAAGGTCTTTTTGCTACGCACCGGGGTGCCCCGTGAACAGTAACGGCGGTCCTGTTACTGTTCACTCGTCAGCCAGTTGCTGCCTCGAAAAAGCACTTCCGGAGTGGACCTTTGAGGGGGCGCTGAAGGTCCAGTGGACGTTCGAAGAGCAGCCGACCGAAGCGGAGCGCAGAGCCGCGAAGAAAGTGCGGTCCGAGTTCAACACGCCGGCAGGTCAGTGAACTGAAACCCGTGGCGCGCTTTGGCATGCGTCACGTTAACCGTCCCTGTGGTGTAATCGATCGCAATGTGGTAGAATGAACGCAGAAAATAATTAATCTGTGCATTAAGGAAGGAAATATATGGATCAGATAAAAACTGTCATCTTTGATCTCGACAACACTCTCTATAACTATGATGTCTGCGATGAGGCCGGAAAGAAAGCCGTCGCATCCTATATGAAGAAGCGCTTCGGTATGGAGGAGACGGAAGCCATGATGAGGATTCAGAAACAGTACGATATCCAGTATGCCTCCATGAATCCCCAGAACGCAGCTGTCCACAGCCGTCTCATTCGTTATCAGATGATAGTGGAGGATCTTAAAAAGCCTCTTTTCCCCCATGTTCAGGCGATGACCGAAGCCTACTGGAATACATTCTATGATCAGATGGTTGAGGAAGATGGCATCACAGATGTTCTGAAGATTCTCCATCTCTATGGCGTGGAGGTTGCCATTGGAACGAATATGACAACCTGGGTCCAGTATGAGAAACTGAAGCGCCTGAAACTTGGCATGTATATCGACAGCATGATCACAAGCGAGGAGGCGGAGGCCGAGAAGCCGACTCCGGAGTTCTTTGATTTCTGTATGAAAAGGCTGGGAAGGAAAAAAGAAGAATGCCTCTTTATCGGTGACAGCCTTGTGCATGACTACGAGGGAGCGACTGCCTACGGCATGCCCACAGTCTGGTACGCGGGAACTGCCATACGCAAAGGGAAAAAAGAAGAGCCAGATCATCCTTTCCCTGCGGAGCGAATCAACTCCTATAAGGACTGCCTGAGAGAAAATGGCCTGCAGATGGGGGAGTATCTCTTTTCATGGTAAAATGGAAATTCGATTCTGAATGTTTATGAGAGGCTTTATGCTCCTGAAAACCACACACCTCATCTCCGCAATACTGATGTTTCGATGAGGAGATTTTTTATCACCGTGATAATTTTTCAAAAGTAGCACAGTAAGAAAATCAGTATTTTCTGGAGACAACTGCTACAACAGAGCCTCCTGGGAGAAACTCAATATGCCGGGACCCGTCTATGACAAAAAGAACATGATGCGGGCTCTCAAGTGGATTCGCAATATGAGCCAGGATCCCCACTGCAAAGGCATCTACTGCGCCCACGATCCTGAAATCCAGGAGGGCGTGATTACCATGAGCTAAATGCGGCTACCTGCTTCGAATAGGTAGGCGTAACTGACCTTTTTGCCCGGCTGCGCGAGCCATATCAATGCAGATCCGATTGTGGGTGATGATTTACCCAAATCACATTGCTTTTTTCCAAAGGAAACCCATGGGACGTATCATCTGGACCCATGAAAGCCATGAGGAGCGGTTCTAATAGCATCACATGAATGGAGCCGCTAGAGCCGTCCCTTTTCATTTTCAGAATTAATGACGGGATGCCCCTACAAAATATTCGAAGAACGACTTTTGAGAAAATACAAACCTGAACGTGTAAATTGATACCACAGCTTCGCAATTCAATGAACCCAGAGGATACGTCCCCATGGGTTCATCGAAAATTATCACCGTGATAATTTTCTGTGATATGTATGTCTTGCCCCCGAATATGGTAAAATGGGAGAAACAAAAGGGGGGAGGTAACGCGTATGCTTACAGAAAATGAATGGAAGACGATCAACAATATCCTTCTTGAACTTTATACAATTGAAGACCTGAAGGAGCTCTCGGAAAAGACGCTCTCGCTTATGCAAATGCTTATTCGCTATGATAGCGGATATCTGGTTCTGCTTGATGACGATCAGAAGATTGAACCCGGAAAGTCCTATTTTACGGGGTTTGAGAAGAGGGCAGAAAATGACTATATCAAGCAGTACTATGAGGAGGACTACCTCCACTATTTATTTGGATTTACAAAGGAGACATGCGTCTTTCAGGACACGGATATCCTTAACCGTGAGATTCGTGAAAATACGAATTTCTATCGAAAGTTTCTGATCCCGGCCAAGCTCGTCTATGGGACGGGAATCCTGCTTATCCGGGGCGAGAGGCTCACCGGCATTTTCAATCTGTTTCGCAATCAGGAAATGGGAGATTTCAGCAAGAGAGACATTTTTATCCTGAATATCTTAAAGAATCATATAGAAAATATGGTTTATCGCACGACCCAGATGAACCGGGCCAGTACGTCCGTGCGAAGGAATCTGATTGACTTTGCAGGGGAGCACAAACTGACGGGACGGGAAGCGGATGTTCTGGGACTCATCAACAAGGGCTACTCCAATCAGGAGATTGCAGATGAGCTTTTCATCTCCCTTTCCACAGTCAAAAAGCATATCTATAATATCTTTTCAAAGACCGGGGCGCAGAGCCGCGGCCAGCTGATTTCTCTCTTTCTCAGGACAGCAGATTAGAACTTTAGTGGAAGATGAACTGAAAAACAGCATCCTTTCGGACCATTGAAGAAAGAACTGCTTTTGAAGTATAAAATACTCATCAAAAGCAAAGGAGCTTTGAGGAAATGTAAAGAGGCATTCCTCAGGGCTTCTTTTTTTGTCTTAAAAGATTCAGGTTCCATGGGCATTTGTCCCGGAAAGGAGAGCATCATGCAGAAAATATTCACCAAAGAATTCAGACCAGGAGAGAAGTGGTCGGGCCTCATCGGAAAGCACAAATATATTTATTTCAAGGCACTTGGAGATGACGCCAACGTCTCCGTTCTTATGTACAACATGCTGGACAAGTCCGAGAGATTCAATATGCCGGATACATTGAAGGCTCAGTTCACGGCTTTTCTCACTAAAGGCAACGTCCTCATGAGCGACAACGGCCGCGTCATGGCCAGCATCGTGGAAGACAGCACTGGATGGAACGACGCAATGTGCGGTCATACAACCCGCATCATGACAGATGAGAAGTACGGAAAGACTTCTTATCAGAAGGAAAGAAATGACTTCTATCGCTGCGGCGAGGAGAACTTCAAGGTAGAGCTCATCCGCAACAACATGAGCAAACGCGACCTTGTTCCCTGCCTCAATCTCTTCTCCAAGGTCTACATCGGCGAGGATGGAAGCATGAATTATGTCCCGGATCACTGCAAGGAAGGTGCAACGGTGACGCTCCGAACCGAGATGGACATCCTCATTGTCATCTCCAACACACCGAATCCTCTAGATCCGGCCAGTGAGTATCCGTCCGTTCCCATCATTATGGAAGTCTCTGATGCACCGAAGCCGGACATCACAGATCCCTGCGTCACCTACCGCGCGGAGAATCTGAGAGCATTTGAGAACACATGGGATTACTATAACCTGCTGGGGCAGGACTGATAGAGAGAGTAAACGAGGAGGAAGAAAAGATGTACGGATTTATCGAAAAAGACAGCGATCTCAAGATTGAGGATGCAGTTTACAATCAGGTGCTCGAGGCAGGCCTCGGATGGATGCATGAGTTAGAAAAAGGACAGTCCTTCCGCATTCTGGATATGGAAGGTAATCAGGCTGTCGACACTACATTTTATGACGCGCACAACACGGAGGATCACTACGGAGCAATCGCGACCATCGTTGGACAGAAGAACATCTACCTGACAACAGGGAGCATATTAAGAGCAGAATCCGGCAAGCCGCTCCTTGAGATCACAGCTGACAAGACCGGACGCCACGACACATTGGGAGGCGCCTGCTCCTCACAGAGCAACACTGTTCGTTACGCACGCGAGAAGAGATATATGCACAACTGCCGCGACTCCTTTATGCTGCAGCTGGCCGACAGCACAACCGGAATCGAGAAAAGAGACCTCGCACCCAACATCAACTTCTTCATGAATGTGCCAATCACTCCGGAAGGCCATTATACCTTCGATGATGGCGTCTCAGCTCCGGGCAAGTATGTTGAGATGAAGGCCCTGACAGACGTCATTATTCTCATCAGCAACTGCCCGCAGCTCAACAACCCCTGCAACGCCTACAACCCGACACCGGTGAGACTGCTCATCTGGGATTAAGTGTCGGGTCCGTCCTGGCCAATAGGGCGGATATGCTGTCAATGATTTAAAGGAGTGATTGAAAATGTTCGATAAAGTCTTAATTGCCAACCGCGGCGCTATCGCTGTCCGCATTGAGCGCACCCTGAAGAAAATGGGCGTCCAGTCAGTCGCTGTCTACACGAAGGCTGACCGCGACAGTCTCCATGTTGAAAATGCAGATGAAGCCGTCTACTTAGGTGACGGTCCGTCCAGGGATACCTACCTCAATATCGACAAGATTATAGAGGCTTGTCTTTCCACAGGAGCGCAGGCCGTCCATCCGGGCTACGGCTTTTTAAGTGAGAACACGGAGTTTGCGGAGCGCTGCGAGGAGAATCATATTGTCTTTATCGGACCAAGCCCCGATCAGATCAGGCTTTTCGGGCTCAAGCACTCCGCAAGGGAGATTGCGGCTAAGGCGGAGGTTCCGCTTCTTTCCGGAACTTCTCTCTTAAACAGTGTGGAAGAAGCTGAAAGGGCAGCAGAGAAGATCGGCTATCCGGTCATGATCAAGAGTACCGCCGGTGGCGGCGGCATCGGCATCCGCATCTGTGAAAATGAAGAGGAGCTCAGAAATTCCTTCGACGATGTGCGCCATCTGGCGGAGAACAACTTTAATGACGGGGGCGTATTCGTTGAAAAATATATAAGAAGGGCCCGCCATGTGGAGGTTCAGATCTTCGGCAATGAGGTCGGAGAGGTAGCCATCCTGGGAGAGCGCGACTGCTCCGTCCAGAGAAGAAACCAGAAGGTTGTCGAGGAGTCCCCGGCTCCGAATTTTCCAGAGCACTGCAGAAGGGATATGTATGCAGCGGCAAAGCGCCTGGCCAAAACAGCGGGCTATCGAAATGCAGGCACTGTAGAATTCCTTTACGATGAGGCCGCCGAGAAATTCTATTTTCTTGAGGTCAACACAAGACTTCAGGTGGAGCACGGCATCACTGAGGAAGTTTACGGCATTGACCTTGTGGAGTGGATGGTCAGAGAATCTGCAGGTGAACTGACAGGAATTGATGACTTCAAACCCGCTCCCAACGGTCACTCGATCGAGATTCGTATCTACGCGGAGGATGCCATCAATGGCTTTCGCCCCAGCACAGGCAAGCTGGATGAAGTCGTATGGAGTCCCAGAGCCCGCGTCGAGACCTGGATTCGTAAGAACATTGAGATCTCTTCCCTCTACGACCCCATGCTGGCCAAGGTGATCGTCCATGCTCCGGATCGCGCGGCGGCTGTCCAGAAGATGCTTGATGTCATCGAGGAGACGAAGATCTACGGCGTCACGACCAACCTCATGTATCTGCAGAGCTTCATTAAGACAGTCGCTTATCGAAAAGGAAAGCTATTCACCAAGATGCTGGACGGCTTTATGCCCGAAGAAAATGCCCTGGAAGTTCTTGACGGCGGCGTTCAGTCGACCGTACAGGATGCAAAGGGCATGCTGGGCTATTGGACCGTCGGCGTCCCTCCCTGCGGAGCCATGGACACCTATGATTTCCGCATCGGCAACCGCCTGCTCGACAATGACGACAATGCGGGCGGCATCGAAATGACACTCAAGGGAGGTTCCTACCGCTTCCGCACTTCATGTGACTTTTGCATCACTGGAGCTGATATGCAGGCAAAGCTTGACGGCAGGCCGGTTCCTATGTACACAGTTGTCCGCGCATCTGCCATGCAGGTCCTCAAATTCAGGACCTGCAAAACGGGTATGAGGACCTATCTCTTAGTTGCAGGCGGCATCGATGTTCCACAGGTCATGGGCAGCTCCTCGACATTCTGCGACGGCAAGTTCGGCGGCCACAACGGCCGCGCCCTCCGGACCGGTGATGTTCTTCATCTGACAAAAAGAACCATCAGCGATTCCACACGCACTTCTTTTGATTCCCGCTATCTTCCTCAGATCACAAACGAATGGACCATCGGTGTCCTGCCGGGGCCTCAGCCGACCAGTGAATTTTTAAAGTCAGAGTATTTGACAACACTCACAACATCCGAGTATACGGTTAATTTCAACAGTGCCCGCACGGGTATTCGCTTAAACGGACCTATTCCGCAGTGGACCAGGACCGACGGCGGCGAGGCAGGTCTCCATCCGTCCAACATCCATGACGATCCCTATGCGATCGGCACCATGGATCTGACCGGTGATCAGTCCATCCTGCTGGGACCGGACGGTCCGTCCCTTGGCGGCTTCGTCTGTTCCGTAACGACGGCCCGCGCTGAGCTCTGGAAGCTCGGCCAGCTGCATCCAGGGGACAAAGTCCATTTTCGTCTTCTGACCCTGGAGCAGGCAGAAGCGATGAAAGAAGCGCAGGAGAAAAACATCAGGGGGATCTACCAGAACATTTTCCTTCCCCCTATGGAAAATGGTCTTGATGCTGGTTACGCCATTCTCGAAGAAGGTTCCCACGATGGGGTCGACTTCGACATCCGCCTGCAGGGTGAGGAAAATGTTCTTGCCGAGTTCGGCGAGATGGAGCTCAACATTGAGCTTCGCTTTCGCGTCCACATCCTCATGCGGGAAATGGAAAAACAGAACCTTCCTGTGATCGACATGACGCCGGGCATTCGGTCCCTGCAGGTCCACTTTGACGCAGACAGGATCACAGCCCGTCAGATGGCAGCGAAAGTCAGAGAAGTTGCGGAGCACCTGCCGAAACTCGACGACATCACTGTCCCCTCAAGAAAGATCATGCTGCCTCTCTCCTGGGACGATCCTCAGACGCAGATCGCGGCCCAGAGATATCAGAAGACGGTCCGTCCCAATGCGCCCTGGTGCCCCAGCAATCCGGAGTTTATCCGCCGGATCAACGGCCTTACATCCATCAGCGATGTGAGGGATATTGTCTTTAACGCCGAGTACCTTGTTCTGGGTCTCGGAGATGTCTATCTGGGTGCTCCGGTGGCCACGCCTGTCGATCCCCGCCAGAGACTTGTCACGACCAAGTACAATCCGGCTCGCCCGTGGACGCCGGAGAACGCTGTCGGTATTGGCGGAGCCTATCTGTGCGTCTATGGCATGGAGGGACCCGGAGGATATCAGTTTGTCGGCCGCACGATCCAGATGTGGAACTCTCTGCGGGAGACAGAATACTTTAAGAGGGGCAAGCCCTGGCTTCTCAACTTCTTCGATCGCATTTCCTTTTATCCTGTCTCTGCAGAAGAGATTCTTGAGGACCGAGACAATTTTCTGCGCGGTAAGTTCCCGATCAGGATAGAAGAGGGAACCTTCCATCTGGGTGAATATAAGAAGTATCTTGAGAGTATCAAAGAAAGCGTCAGAGCCTTCAAGGCCCATCAGGAGGCGTCCTTTGAGGCGGAGAAACAGATGTGGATCGATAAGGGACTGGACCACTTCGACTCAGAGGCGGCCGAGACGCTCGACGAGAGCGATGAAGTTATTCCAGAGGGCTGCGAGAGCGTGGGAGCCACGATCCCAGGCAGCGTCTGGAAGATTACAGTGAGCGAAGGAGACCACGTCAAAGAGGGAGACACGATTGCAGTCCTCGAAAGCATGAAAATGGAGTTCACGATTGAAGCAGAAGAGAGCGGTATCGTCGAGAAGATCTTTATTAAGACCAGCCAGCAGCTGGAGGCGGGACAGACGATCGCAGCCATTCGCACGGAGGATTAAGCAAATGACAACCATACCGAAGAAAATAACGATTTCATGGCTGAAGGAGGCTTACGCTTCAAAGAAGCTGACACCTTGGGAACTGATGAGGGAGATCGTAAAAAGAGCAGGGGAGGAGAAGCAGAGAAATATCTGGATCCTTCCGCCAGTCGAAGAATTTCTGTCTCCGTATCTCAGTTATCTGGAGACAATGCCGGAAGATCTGCCTCTGTGGGGAATTCCCTTCGCCATTAAAGACAATATTGACCTTGCAGGCGTGCCGACGACGGCCGCCTGCCCGGACTATGCCTATGTCCCAAAGAGAAGTGCTGCGGTTGTGCAGAAGCTGATTGATGCGGGTGCAATTCCTGTGGGCAAGACAAATCTCGATCAGTTTGCGACAGGTCTTGTCGGAACGAGAAGTCCTTACGGGGAGTGCCATAATGCTTTGAATGAGGAACTTATCAGCGGCGGTTCCAGTTCGGGGTCGGCAGTATCTGTCGCCTGTGGCATGGCTGCTTTTGCCCTGGGTACAGATACTGCCGGATCAGGAAGAGTACCGGCTATGCTGAATGGTCTTGTAGGCTTTAAGCCCGCTCTTGGTGCATGGTCAACGAGAGGTGTTGTTCCTGCCTGCGCAAGTCTTGACTGCGTGACGGTTTTTTCCAATACTCTTGAGGATGCAGAGGCCGTCAACGAAGAGGCTATGGGTTACGATTCCGACTGTATTTGGTCCAGGCAGTATGATGCCGTCAAAAAAAATATACCGAAGAAGGTTTTTCTGCCGGAGACAAAGCCGACATTTTTCGGGGATTATAAGGAAATAATGGAGAAGAAATGGGATACTGCAGTCGCTCGGGTCAGATCTCTTGGCATTCCCTGCGAGGAGATTGACTATCAGATGTTCTATGATGCAGCCAGAATTCTCTACGACGGCTCCTACGTCGCTGAGCGGTGGGCAGATCTGGGAGATTTCGTCACCCGGCATGAGAACAGTGTCTTCCCCGTGACGAAGAAGATTCTCATGTCGGGGGCAGCGCCCGATAAGACGGCGACAGGGCTCTTTGGCGATCTGCATGCCCTTCAGGCGTACAGGCATAAAGCAGCCGAAATTCTGAGAGATGCGGTCATGATTATGCCGACAACGGGAGGTACGTTTACCAGGGATCAGGTGAGAGAAGATCCTGTGGAGACGAACTCACTCATGGGTCTTTACACCAATCACTGCAACCTCCTCGACTTTGTGGCCTGCGCGGTTCCGGAGAATGTGAATGATACGGAGATTCCGTTTGGGATTACAATATTTGCCCTTTCACAAAACACGGGGCTTGTGCTGAAGAGCGCTGAAGAGTTTCTTGCGCAGTGAAGAAATAAATTGGATAAGGAGGATGCGGTATGGAGTCTGATTTTTCCAGAATTGAGGTTGTAGGGAGCGTATCGAGGATATCGCTCATCGTTGAACAGATGGGGTCGGGAAAGCACCTGGAAGCCATCAAGAAGTTAGGCATTACAGGTATCACAGTGGTCAATGCCATGGGTTGCGGCGTCGAGAGCGGTTCGCCGGAGAGCATGATGGATATGGTGGACAGTCCCTTAACGCTGCTGCCCAAGAGCATCATGGTCATTATCTGTGAGACGGAGAAAGTCGATGATGTAATTGATTTCCTTATGAAGCAGCTCTACTCCGGCCATATTGGGGACGGAAAGATCTTTGTCTCCGATGTGAAGAAGATTATCCGTGTGCGGACGGGAGAGGAGGGCATCGAAGCCCTTCATGAATCAAAGATCATCTGACGGAGGAATTCACATGAAGAAGATCTCTGTTTTTGGAGCGGTGTCGACAGGTGTCGGCATGCTGATCGCAACCAGCTGTTTTATTTCGTCTGCCAGTGGCGCCAGTCAGGTCGGGACGCCCTTTATTGCAGCGATCCTCATTGCCTGCGCCGCCAACATGATGGCTGTTCTGTCCATAGCCGAGCTCAATGCCATCATGCCCAACCTGACCGGCGGCATCGCCCAGTATACGCTAGCAGGTATGGGTCCCATGATCACGATCATCACTATGGTCGGCGGCTATCTGATCAGCAATGTCTTTGCTGCCCCAGCGGAGGGCGCCATGTTTGGCAACGTCATGGTGGACATCACAGGAGGAAAGATACCATCTGCCGTTTTCAGTGTGGGGATAACCATTATTCTTGTTGTCGTCAACCTCATGGGTGTCAACATGTCGACATTTCTGCAGGAGATCGTCGCGACATTTATGGTGGTTGTTCTTTTTTTCCTGGGGTTTGTCGGAGCTTTTGGGATGGGGAGTGGAGAGGAAGTGGCGCAGAATGCAGTTCTTTCCGCGAGTATGAAAGATGTTATGCCACTCACGGCAACGGCTTTCTGGTTCTTCATTGGGGCAGAATTTATTGTTCCCCTTGGCAAGGACATGAAGCATCCGAAGCAGGTTCCACTCAGCATGTTTCTGTCTCTTGCCATCATGTGCGTCATACAGATTCTCATGGTACTGGGGTACAGGCGCTACACGCCCTGGAAGGAGCTGGGAGATGCAGTCTCGCCCCATATGCTCTATGCCGTCCATATGCTGGGGGAGCCAGGCCGGTATCTGATGGTCTTCATCGCCATCTTTGCTGCTGTCAGCACGCAGAATTCTATTCTAGGTTCGGTCGCCGAGATCTGCTGCGGCATGTCCAAGATGGGACTGCTTCCGGAGTTTTTCAGCAGGAAAAACAGCCACGAGGCACCCTGGGCAGTTCTTCTCATCCTTGGCTTTCTCACATGCCTCATCGAGGCGTCCGGCATTTCCACGGGGGAGCAGGTTTCTTTCCTCACGCTCACCTGCTCGCTCTTCTGGATGCTGTCCTACATCACATCCCATATCAATGTCATTTTACTTAGAGTTCGGATGAAGAAAGTGCCGAGAAATTACAAGACGCCCTTCTTTCCCACTTTCCAGATCGTTGGCATTGCTCTTCAGATGTATATGATGCTGCATATTTCCACAGATCCTGTCCAGAAGGCAGGCATTTACAGACTCTGCCTTATCCTTTTTATAGGGCTTTTCATCTACGCTTTCATCTGGGTGAAGCGGAAGATGAAGGTTCCCTTCTTCAGAGGCATGGGCGTGCACAGAGTTATTGCCATGGAGTCTCCTGAGTATCACAGGGTGCGGGAGATGCTGAGAGCAGAGAGTGAAAAATCGTGACAATCAGGACGGCTCCTGCGGATTGAAAAACGTCACGAGCGGCGAATTGTCCTTCCGAGCGGTCCTTCATCACCCCTCAGACCCTCTTTTTGAGCCGAGGGGGACGTGTTTATCACGAAGCAAGGATGCCCTCCTTAACAGATACAATGAAGAAATCGTCAGCCCCCTCTTCCTGCCCGGGCAGGAAGAGGGGGCTGAC
>OMTP01000044.1 GCA_900313955.1 uncultured Lachnospiraceae bacterium
AGGGGTGGCCGCGAAGGAAGTGCTTTTTCGGGACAGTTCTGGCTGACCCGTGAACTGTAACTTTTCCGTAAAAAACATGAAAACGGAATAGCAAGTTCACCTTTTTTTCTTTATTTTCGTGCTATAATACTTGTTATAACATTGTTGAAAGGCTGAATGGAAGCGTTTGGCAACGGCACAGGAAAGAAAATGGGATGAGGCATCAATGAAGAGAATTTTAATTCTGACGGATGGGTGGCGCAGGACCGCGACCTACGCGTGGACGTGTGGCGTCATGAAGTATATCAGAGAGAATAATAAGGATATGGCTGTCTATCAGTTCCATTCATGGGGCAATTGGAACAAGGACACAAAGTACAGCGACGGCGAATACTGCATCCTGGATCTGCCAGAGCTCGACGACTTTGACGCGATCCTGGTGGATGTGACCAATATGGAGAGCGCGGCCATAAGAGATCGTATTCTGGAGAAAGTGCGCACGTCCGGAGTCCCGGCGGTATCTGTCTGTTATGAGACACCGGGCCTTGTCTATATGGGCGTCGATGGATTTCGTGTCATTGCCGATATGGTCGACCATCTCTGCCGCGAACACAGGTGCCAGACTTTCCACTTTGCGGGCGGCCCGGTGGATCAGTTTGAAAATCGAATGCGCCGACAGGCTTTTGAGTGCTCCATGAAAAATCATGCTATTCCGAAAGGATGTTATGCGATCACCAATGACGACTACTCTGTGGAGAGCGGAAGACGGGCAGCCAAGACCTACTTTGCGGTCGCGGCGGAGAAAAAAGAAGTTCGCTTTGACAACAAGGCTTTCAAGCAGCTTGCCGGAAGAATCAACAGTGCTGGAGCCATGAACAATGACGGAAACTTTATGAAGATTCCGTCGGAGATCCAGGAGAGGGAGAAACCCCTTCGTCCCCTGCCGGATGCCTTTGTCTGTGCCAACGACAACATTGCTGTCGGTGTCATTCTGGAACTGGAGAAACATGGGTATCACTGCCCCGAGGATGTCAGGGTGACAGGCATGGACAATATGGACAAGGCCATGTATTTTCAGCCGCAGATTACGACGGCTTCCCTGGACAGGGAGCATATCGGATACGAGGCTGCGCGGGTTCTCGATGAACTCATGCAGAATGAAGATGCCGGAAAGGAAATGATACGGATTCCCCATGAGATCTTTGTCAGGGCGGAACCGGTCTTCACCGAGAGCTGCGGCTGTCCATCTCTTCTGGAAACGGACAGCCGGGCTTATATGAAATGGAAGATCATTGATGATAACGCCGTACAGGAAGAAGCTGCCAAGATTTCGGATATTGCCGCGAGTCTGTCACGGGCCCAGACTCTGGACGATTTTATGGACAGTGTTCTGGACGCCTACTCCCTTAAGGACTGCGACGGCATCTATGTTCTGACAGACGAGAGGCTTGAGAGCTCTTCCCTGATTGCGGATTCCAATCTGCCGCAGGGCAGAATCGAGAGGCAGCGGCTGTTTCTGCGCGCCTTTCGTGAAAAAGCCAATTCAGAAATCGGGGGCTGGCTGCCCAAAGGGAAATCAGCGTGGGGAGACATTGAGGAGGGAGCTTCCGAGGAGAGTCTTGTTTCCTATTTGGAGCTTCACGATGAGAGGTGCAATTTCTTCTTTATGCCCCTTCACATCGAGAATCTGGCAGTGGGCTATATTGCCCTCAGAAACCCGCATTTTATTATTGGCGAGTGGCAGTTCTACTCCCTTCAGGAGACAATCCTGAGTTACCTGCGCAGTTGGTACAGCGGCAAGCAGCTCTCAGAATCTCTGCGCGAGCTGTCCCGCATTTACGACAGAGATCAGCTCACAGGCGTTTACGCACGAACTGCCCGCAAGAAGATGAACCGGACCTTCCGCTACTGGCTGGAGAACGGCAAGTGCGTCGCTGTTTTTTTCGCTGATGCGGATCGCTTCAAGGAGATCAATGATAACTATGGCCATGCCTACGGTGACCGTGTTCTGGTTCAGATTGCCGAGGCTATGGACGGCCATTTTCCAGATTCGGGTTTTACCGTCCGCTATGGCGGCGATGAGTTCGTCTCTGCCTGTGTTGTGAAAAATGAGGCGGAGGCCATGCTTATCCGCGATACGATTGCTGCGGACCTGAGAGATCGCAAGGTAAATGCCAGTATCGGTGTCGTTGTGACAGACGGGACGAGCGAGGCGGCCACCTTCGACGACTACATCAAGGAGGCCGATGAGGCTATGTACAAGATCAAGAGCCGCCACCATGAGGCAACGAGGCAGTAAAAAGATGCCGCACTTCAGGAAGGTGCGGCATCTTTTGTTTTCATTACTGTAAAAGTTTCAGGATGAGCTCATGCTCGAGGGCGGGCAGCGTCCCGAAGGTGTAGGGCACATGGACACGCTCCGTCCACTTGTGAGCGTCGCGGCCGCGGACACCGATATTGATCGGAGGAATGTCCAGGGAGCGGATCGCGTCAATCGGGATCGGGTAGAGATCCTCTATGGCCGGGAAGTTCTCCTTGAGATTACGGATCGAGCTGTCGTCATCATCAATGCGGATGTAGCTGCTGTCCGACAGGGAAGGATAGTAGTGAAGGATCCGGAAAGCAGTTCCTGTCGTGGATGAAATGCTGTCGAGCGTTGCGCGGAGGGCCATGTAGACTGCCTGCTCGCTGCCAGGCTGAGCGTCTTGTTCGGTCTCGCTGTACCTGAGCGTGCAGTGGGGAACATAAGGTGCTGCATAGTAGAGAACAATGGCAGGAGATGTGATGCCGCATACGGACAGAAGATAGCGGATGAGAGCGACCGGAATCTCCCTTACATCGGTGCCCTTTGCTTTTTCATCTGCGACGATCTCTTTGAGCCGGTCGGTCGTGAAGCCTGTGCGCCCGGATGCCTGCTCCATGAGCTCAGCATAAGAGAGGATGCAGACACAGGGCTCTTTGCCTGTATCAGGAAGGCTGTTGGCCGCCGTGTAGGCTTCACGGTTCTTTCTGATGCGACGGCAGACCTCGAAGCAGGCGTCACGGGCTGCCTCTTTCAGCTCCTGGGTGATGTCGTTCATGGACTTGCCGAGGACAAAGTAGTTGAAGTAGACCAGGGCCTCCCTGGAGGTCTGGACATTGTAGAAGTCTTTGAGGTCCTTGAGCTTTAAGACGGAAGGCGGGCTTGCCATTTCCCCCTTGTCGACATCGGCGTACTTTGTGGACAGCTGGATGACACGAAGAATCTCCGCTGCCATCATGGAGGCGTCAAAGCCCTCAAAGCACTGTCCGACATGCGTCTCGCGACCCTGAATATAGAAGCAGGGCAGGATCTTGCCGCCCATGCCTGTGTAAATCGTGACTTTCTCATCGTCGGCGTAGAGACGGGTTGTGAAGTCATTATTGAAAGCGGCAATGAAGCGGAAACCTTCGCGCTCCCTTAAATTCACCAGGGCCGGGAGAGAGGAGATAATGCCGGAGTGAGCATTTTCCTCGACCGGATTGAAAGAGGCGACCAGGTTGCCGCGAATGTCCTCTGGGTGTTCGGACAGGCGCTTCATGAGGACCATGAAGACAGCATCGCCGCTCTTCATGTCGCTCATGCCGCGGCCAAAGCAATATTCGCCGCTCAGGAGGTCCTCCCTTGCGTCCGCGGGAAGCTGGATGTCGTCACTTGTACGGAGAAGCTCTGTCAGTGCGTCCGGATCGGTAGCATATTTTTTCAGGGAACCATAGTCCTCAATTCCGACCGTGTCGGTGTGGCCGTGGAGAAGGACAGTCGGAATAGAAGCCTCCCGCTGGATATCATCTTTTGTGCCGCGCAGAATGGCGAGGACACTGCGCCGGTCGAGCGGGTCGCCCGGTATCTTCTGGATGATCAGATCTTTGGGGTGGTCTCTGTAATAAGGAACCTTGCGGAACCAGGCCTCGATATACTCGTCGACGGTCTTTTCGCCTTCTGTTCCATTGACGCTGGGGATCCTGACCAGCTCTTTTGCCAGTTCGAAAATCTCTTCATCGATTTGATACATGTTCATCTTCTCCTTTGTGGGGATCAAAGTGCCCTCTTTTGCAGAATCATAAAAAGACGGCAGATCGCATATGCGCTCTGCCGTCTCTGGTAGACTTACCTTTGCTATTGTAGGCAGAAGCAGGTGCATTTGTCAAGATTTTTGCATATGGAGCTTGACAGAGATCATGGGGAAATGTTACAGTGCAGGCATCAGCCGGTTGGGATCTCCGGCAGAGACAGATCATTTGTAAAGATAGCCAATGGCGGCCTGTTGTCCGAGGGGACATCAGTGCCGTCTTTTTGAGTTGAAAGAGGAGAATAAGGCAAGATGAGGGTTCTTATTGTTGATGCAGATCATGATTTGACGGCACTGGAGAAGGATTTTTTGAGGAAAGAGCGCCCGGAATGGCAGGTTGATTTTCTGCCGTTGACGACGGACCGGGACGCGGTTCTGGCAGCGATCCGGGAACATGATCTGCTCATCAGCGCCTTCACAAAGCTTGACGCGGATTTTTTTGCTGCGCCGGGAGAGCTCAAAGCTGTATCCGTCAATGCCATCGGCTTTGATACAGTGGATGTTGATGCTGCGGCCTGTGCCGGCGTGTCTGTCTTTTCCCTCACCAATTACTGCACAGAGGAGGTGGCGGAGCACACGGTCGCCCTCATGATGGCGATCACAAGACGCCTTCTCCCATACACGGACAGGCAGAAGACGGGCGTCTGGAGCTTTATGGCAAGTCCCCGCCCAAGGCGTATCACGGGCCAGACTCTGGCTGTCTTTGGCTTCGGACGGATTGGTCAGGCGGTCGCAAGACGAGCCATGGGCCTTGGAATGAAGATCCTGGCCGTCGATCCCTTTGGACCATTTTCGACGGATCGGCCGGAAAATGCCTGGCTGAAGGATGTGGAATTTGTCTCCAGAGAAGAGGCATTTGCAAGGGCAGATGTCATTTCCAACCACATGGCGCAGACGGATGAAAATGTTCACTACTTCGATGCGGCTGCATTTTCCATGATGAAGAAGAAACCCATCTTCGTCAACTGCGCGAGGGGAATGGCTGTGGACACAGAGGCGCTTATGGCAGCCCTTCGAAGCGGGCAGATCTTTGGGGCCGGACTTGATGTGCTCGAGGAGATCAGGGATGCGCCGGAGCTTCTGAGCGAGGGTCTGAATCTCATCATCACGCCGCATGCTGCATTTTATTCGGAGACATCGGCGACAAAGCTGGCGCACGACGCCACCTGGAACCTCATTCATTTTACGGAAGATGAGCCGGATGAGATCACGCGGGTGCTTGTGTGGAAGGGAGTGAAAAAGTGAGAACAATGTGGAGTCCCCAGGGAGCCGGGCTCCACATTTTTTTTGCGCAAAAGGCCAATCCGTGAGAGCACCGCTTCCTGAATCACGGAGAATGGGGAAAATCTGGAGTCCCAGGGGCATCCATAACCACGTGAACGAGTTAAAGAAACTTGAGAGAAGAGGCCCCGGGAACGTCCGCATCTAGATTTCATGACTAGCTTGACATCCCTAAATTTCTTGAGTAATATGTTTTTGAAATACATTTAACTAAATTATTAAAACTAAAATATTTGAATGAAAAGCACGGAAAATGTGCTCATGAAGGAGGACGAACATGTCTACATTTGATCAGGTAAAGGATATCATCACAGATACACTCAAGTTTGACGGCGAGATCACAGAGAGCTCTGATCTCTTCAAGGACCTCAAGGCTGACTCCCTCGATGCAGTCGAGCTGGTCATGGCTGTCGAGGAGGCCTTTGACATTGAGGTTCCGGACGAGGATATGGCCAACCTTCACACAGTCGCGGACATCGTCGCCTACGTCGATGCGCACAAGAATTAAAAGCAGGTGAAGAAGGTGGAATCCATGACGATTCAGGAGATTGAAGAAATCATGGGAGCGTTTGAGAAACATGGTCTCACGGAATTCTCCTACGCAAACGGAAAAGAGAGTATCAAACTCAAAAAAGTGGAGAGAGAGCAGGCCATCCCTGCAGTCCCTGCCGTCGGTACATCCGCCCAGGGGGGAACTGCGGCAGCGGACGTAGAAACGATTCCGTCCGCACAGGCCGCCGGGAAGACAGCGCCTGCTGCTGCGAAGAGTCAGGAGGGGACGCCCCTTACGGCGCCCCTTGCCGGCGTTTTCTATCGCGCAGCCAAACCTGACGAAGAACCTTATGTCGAAGTTGGCAGCGAGGTGAAGAAAGGACAGACCATCGGCCTTATTGAGGCTATGAAGATGATGAGCGAGATCCCGGCTCCCTGCGACGGCTATGTTGCGTCCTTTGCAGCCAATAACGGCGATTTCGTTGAGTACGGTCAGACGCTCCTTGTCATAAAGGAGAAATAATGTTCAAGAAGATTCTTATTGCCAACCGCGGGGAGATCGCCATGCGCATCATCCGCTGCTGCCAGGAGATGGGTATCGATACTGTTCTTGCAGTATCAGAGGAGGACAGGGACACCCTGCCGGCCCAGTTTGCGACAGAGGTTGTCTGTGTGGGTCCTGCGCGGGCAAAAGACAGTTATCTCAATCAGAACGCCCTCATCACCTGTGCTCTGGGCACAGGCTGTGAGGCGATTCATCCCGGCTATGGCTTCCTGTCGGAAAATGCTGATTTTGCCGAAAAGGTGGAGAAAAGCGGTCTCACCTTCATCGGCCCTTCATCGGAAATGATTCGCCTTGCAGGCGACAAGGAGAGCGCCCGCTCCCTCATGAAGAAGAGCGGCGTCCCGGTTGTTCCGGGATCCGACGGTATATTGAAGGATCCGGAAGAAGCGAGGGAGATTGCTGAGAAGATCGGCTATCCGGTTCTCATCAAGGCTTCCGCGGGAGGCGGCGGCCGCGGCATGCGGATCGCCCAGAATGAAGAAGAGATTGAAAATGCTTTCCAGGAGGCGCAGGCGGAGGCTCTTGCAGCCTTCGGCAATGGAGATCTCTATCTGGAAAAACTTATCTTAAAGCCCCATCACATTGAAGTTCAGATTCTCGGGGACCATGACGGACATATCATTCAGCTGGGCGAGCGCGACTGCTCCATGCAGAGACGCAACCAGAAGCTGATCGAGGAAGCGCCGGCGGTTGTTTTAAGCCCGAAGACGCGTCTTGATATTCAGCGCGCTGCCCTTAAGGCAGCGAAGGCCGTCCGCTATGAGAGCGCAGGCACCGTGGAATTTGTTCTTGATCCCAGTGGAAAATTTTATTTTATTGAGATGAATACCCGTATTCAGGTCGAGCATACGGTCACCGAGATGGTTACCGGGATCGATCTTATGCGGGAACAGATCCGCATCGCGGCTGGTCTGCCCATTTCCTTCAAGCAGTCCGAGGTTCATGTGAACGGTCACGCCATTGAGTGCCGCATCAATGCTGAAAATCCCGCCAACAATTTTGCGCCCTGCCCCGGCAAGGTGAGCTTTGCGCATCTGCCGGCAGGCATGAATGTCCGCGTGGAGAGCGCCATTTACTCTGGGTCGCGCGTGAGTCCCTATTATGATTCCATGATTGGCAAGGTGATCGTGAAAGGGGGCGGAAGGCTGGATGCCATCCGCAAGATGCGGGTCGCCCTCGAGGAGATGACGATCGACGGCGTCACGACCAACACGGATTTTCTCTATCTCATTATGCATGAGCGGGACTATGTGCGGGGTGACTTTGACACATCCTACTTAAAGGACCACACGGACAAGATCCTCAAGTGGGACAGCGAGAGCAAGAAGAGGAGGAGAGCGTGACATGGTCTCAGAATTTGCAGAAAAGAGAAAGACCCTGACCGGATATAAGGCTCTCCGCGAGAAGAAAGGAAGCTTCTCACCTCTGGGAGACCGCCTTCATCTCATTTTCGATGGAAATGCCTTTGTTCACCTCTATCATGGCCTTCACACCATGGATCCGCTGTCATTTCCCGGCTATGAAGAAAAACTGGATACGACCATGAAGAAGACAAATGCGACAGATGCCTGCATTACCGGCATTGGCAGGATCGGGGGCATCCCGGCGGCGGCGGCCCAGCTGGACGGCAACTTCTTTATGGGTTCCATGAGTTCGGCGGTGGGGGAGCGGCTCACCCGTCTCATAGAGTTCGCCGATGAGCACGCGCTCCCGCTCATCATTTTCTGCGCGAGCGGAGGCGCCCGCATGCAGGAGGGCATGTATTCCCTTCTGCAGATGGCCAAGACGAGCGCTGCGATCAAGAGATTCAAGGATTACGGGGGTCTCTACATTGCGGTACTCACCCATCCGACGACGGGGGGCGTGAGCGCAAGTTTTGCTATGCTGGGGGATATCACCCTGGCAGAGCCGAACGCGCTGATTGGTTTTGCCGGACCCAGGGTCATTGAGCAGACCATAGGGGAGAAACTTCCCCATGGCTTTCAGCGGTCGGAGTTTCAGGAGGAACACGGCTACGTGGATGCGATTGTCGCCAAAGAGGATATGAGAGATACGCTTCATCTTCTCTTAAAGCTTCATGAGTATCGGGAAGGACCGCTCCCCGTGGAAGGAGGCATGGCGGATGAAAGCATATGACAGCGTTCTTATGGCGCGCGCCAAGGACCGTCCCAGGGTGGGCGATTACATCGATGCCATTTTTACGGACTTTTTTGAACTGAGGGGCGATCATCTCATGGGAGAGGACCCGGCCATCTACGGGGGCATTGCCCTCTTTGACGGGCGGCCTGTGACAGTTCTCGGGCACAGAAAGGGCAGGGAACTCAAGGAGAATCTGGCCTGCCATTTCGGCATGCCGGAGCCGGAAGGCTACAGGAAGGCCCTTCGCCTCATGAAGGAGGCGGAGAAATTTGGCCGTCCGGTCATCACCTTTATCGATACGCCCGGCGCTTATCCCGGGAAAGAGGCCGAGGAACACGGCATCAGCGACGCCATCGCCGAGAACCTGGCGGAGATGTCGACGCTCAGGGTGCCCATCATCTCCGTTGTGACAGGAGAGGGATCGAGCGGAGGAGCTCTCGCGATCGGCGTGGCGGACCGCATGTACATGCTCGAGCACGCCGTGTATTCTGTGCTCTCGCCTGAGGGCTTTGCCAGCATCTTGTGGAAAGATTCGTCTCTTGCCCCCAGAGCGGCGGAGGTCATGCACATGACGGCGCCTGAGCTCTACTGCGAGGGCCTTGCGGACCGCCTGATTCCGGAATCTCCAGCGGGCATAGAAAAGGATTTTACAGTGACGACAAATGCGATTGCAGAGGCGATCCGCGACGACCTGAAAGAACTGATGGCTCTTCCGGCCGACGAACTTGTGGATGCGCGCTATGAAAAATACAGACATTTTGAGGGAAAGATGGCGCCGGCCACGCCGGAAGAGGGGGAAGCATGAGCGGAATCCATATTCTTGCGGCAGGCAAAGCCCTTCCATCAAAAGTTGTGGAAAATGCGGACTTTGAGAAGTCGCTCGACACCTCGGACGAGTGGATCCGCACCCGGACGGGTATCCTTCGGCGCCACTTCTGTGATGAAAATGAAAATGCCGCGACACTCGCATTTCGCGCATCTCTTCTTGCACTGACAATAGCGGCGGAAACGATTCCCGACATCAGAGAGAAAATCGGACTTGTTGTCACGGCAACTTGCACGCCTCCCGGGGCAATGCCGTCTGTCTCCTGTTATCTGCAGGAGAAGCTTGATCTTGGGAAAGGAATCCCCGCTTTTGACGTCAATGCAGCCTGCTCGGGCTTTGAGTATGCGCTTGTGAGCGCCGTGACCCTCATGGATGCGATGAATGCAGATTACGCTCTCATCGTCGGCGCGGAGCAGATGTCCAAAATTCTCGACTTCACGGATCGCTCGACATGCGTCCTCTTCGGGGACGGAGCCGGTGCCGCCGTGATTGAGAGGAAAAAGGAGGAGGCGCTCATCGCTGATCTCGGCGCGGAAGGGGACTATCGTGCCCTGGCCGCCGATCCATGCGTCAGAATGGACGGCAAGGCAGTTTTCCGTTTTGCAGTGACAACCCTTGAGAGAGAAATCCGCCTCTTATGCGACAAGGCAGGGATCGCCCTCTCTGACATAGGCGCCATCGTCTGCCATCAGGCCAATATCCGCATCATCAGGCATGTGCAGAGGAAGCTGGGTCTGCCCGAGGAGAAATTCGTGGTCAATCTGCAGGACCTCGGCAACACAAGCGGCGCCAGCGTTCCCATGGCCTTAAGCGACCTCTGTGCCTCCGGCCGTCTGCAGCATGGATCTCCGGTCGTCCTGGTCGGCTTTGGCGCCGGCCTCACCTGGGGCGCAGTTATGGTGACCATCTAAAGAACGGGTGCCTGTCACCGGACAATGCACCCTAAGAGGAGAAAAAGTATGAAGCAGTTGAATGAAATTCTTGGAACGAGGTATCCGATCATCCAGGGCGGCATGGCCAACATCGCCACGGGCGAGTTCGCCGCTGTCTGCGCCAATGCCGGTGCCTGCGGCATCATTGCCTCGGGCGGTATGAATGCGGATCGTCTCCGCGAGGAGATCCGCATCGCAAAATCAAAAACAGACAAGGTCTTCGGCGTCAATCTTATGCTTATGAACCCGGATACGGAGAAAATGGCCCGGATTGTGGTTGAGGAGGGTGTGAAGGTCCTCACAACAGGCGCGGGAAATCCGGGGAAGTATATGAAAATGTGGAAGGAGGCCGGCATCAGGGTTCTTCCTGTCTCTGCTTCCGTTGCGCTCGCCAAGAGGCTTGTCCGCGACGGTGCCGATGCCATTATTGCGGAGGGCACGGAGAGCGGCGGCCATGTCGGTGAGATGACGACCATGACCCTTGTCCCCCAGATGATCGACGGTCTCGGCGGAGATGTCCCGGTTGTCGCAGCCGGCGGTATTGCTGACGGACGTCAGATGGCAGCGGCCTTTGCTTTGGGTGCCTGCGGTGTCCAGGTGGGAACCTGCCTGCTTGTGGCTGAGGAGTGCCCCATCCACGACAACTACAAGGCGGCTCTCATCAAGGCCCGCGACAATGCGACAGTCGTGACCGGCCGCAGTGTCGACGCCCCGGTCCGCATCATCAAGAACAAGATGTCGAGGAACTACATCGCCGCTGAGCGTCAGGGCGCCGACCGCATGGAGCTCGAAAAGTTCACTCTCGGCTCCCTCCGAAAAGCCGTCTTTGACGGCAATGTCGACGAGGGTTCCCTCATGTCCGGCCAGGTCTGCGGCCAGTTAAAAGAAGTCCGCCCAGCCGAAGAGATTATCCGCAGTCTCTACGAAGACGGCAAAGCCCGTCTCGCCGCGACCGCCATCCAGTAAATTGCGCGAATTGTCTGCTGCCTGTCACCAGACAATTGCAACAATTCATATTGAGGAGCAAACATGAAATTAGCGATTTTATATGCCGGTCAGGGCGCGCAGAAGGCGGGCATGGGGCTCGACATGTATGAGAAATACCCTGAATTTTCGAAAAGAATTGATGACATCTCGGGTGCGGCGGGCTTTGATCTGAAAGCCGCCATGTTCGGGAAGGATGAGAGTCTCCTGCAGCAGACGGAGGTGACCCAGCCGGCCCTGGCGGCTTACGCATCGGCTGTGACGGCCGTACTGACAGCTCATGGAATCGAACCCGACTGTGTGGCGGGTCTCTCTCTGGGCGAGTACTCCGCCCTCTCTGCAGCTGGCGTCTTTGATCCCCGCACGCTCATCAGCCTCACTGCTTTCCGCGGTAAGGTCATGGCCAGAGCCGGAGAGGGAATCGATTCCCTCATGTGTGCGGTCCTCGGCCTTCAATCGGAGCAGGTCGAGGAGATCGCCGCCCAGGCAGAAAAAGAGACGGGCTGCATGTGCCGCGTCGTCAACTACAACACGGTCGGTCAGGAAGTCCTCTCAGGCCTTCACGAGGGTGTGAAGCGGGCTGAGGAGCTTGCGCGTGCGGCCGGCTGCAAGCGGTGCATGGAGCTGAAAGTGAGCTCCGCCTTCCACACGCCTTTCATGGAGTCCGCATCCCAGGCGCTTAAAGAACATTTTCCTGAAGTTCCTTTTGGAAAAATGAACATTCCGGTCTATTTTAATGCGACGGGCACGCTGCTTCCTGAAAATGAGACCATTTCCGATATGCTGGTCCGCCAGGTCAAGTCCCCGGTCCGCATGAAGCAGACCATTTTGAACATGGCGGAAAATGGTGTCGATACGTGGATTGAGGTCGGCCCCGGCCACGCTCTGTCTGGCTTTGTCAAGCGGGCTCTGCCGGGCACGGACGCACTTTTTATTAATGACACTGAGACACTTGAGGAGGTGCTTAGGACCTATGGGAAAGCTTGATGGACAGGTTGCAGTCGTGACAGGTGCCGGCAAAGGCATCGGTCGCGCCATCGCCCTGCGTCTGGCAGCCGACGGCGCAGCAGTCGTGGTCAACTACTGCCACTCATCGGACGCGGCGGAGAAGACGGCTGAGGATTGCCGCGCCCTGGGTGTGGACGCGGTCGCAGTCATGGCCGACGTCTCGACCATGGAGGGCGCGGACGCCCTTATGAAAGAGGCCTTAAAGATGTCCGGCCGCATCGACATCTTAGTCAACAATGCCGGGCGCACAAAGGACTCCCTCCTTCTTCGCATGAAGCCGGACGACTTTGACACAGTCGTAAAGACCAATCTCTATGGGACATTTTACTGCATGAAGGCCGTCTCCAAAATTATGCTGAAGCAGAAGTACGGCAGAATCATTTCCATCAGCTCCATTGTGGGTCTTCGGGGAAATGTCGGCCAGATGAATTATTCTGCCTCCAAGGCGGGCATCCTCGGCCTTACCAAATCGATGGCCAAGGAAATGGCCTCCCGAGGCGTTACGGTCAACGCTGTCGCTCCGGGCATGATTGAGACCGACATGACCCGCGCCATGACCGAAGAGGCCCATGCAGCTATGGAGAAGGAAATTCCCGCGGGCCGCATCGGCGCGCCGGAGGATGTCGCCTGTGCCGTCGCCTTCTTCGCGTCCAGAGAAGCAGCCTACGTCACCGGTCAGGTGCTTGCTGTCGACGGCGGGCTGGCGGTTTAACGAAAGCGGATGCCTGTCACCAGAAGAGAGGAGAGAAAAATGAGACGAGTTGTGATTACGGGCATGGGCATCACCTGCCCGATTGGAAATTCGGTGGAGGAAGTCTGGGAGGGTGTAAAAACTTCCAGAAATGGAATTGACTTCATCACCCACTACGATACGGAAAATCAGAAGGTCAAGCTTGCGGGCGAGGTGAAGAACCTCGACCTCAGCAAATATGTGACACCGCAGGAAGCCCGCAAGATGGACCCCTTCACCCAGATGGCCATGTACGCTGCCGGTCAGGCCATGGATGCGTCCGGTCTTCTTGAGGTGACGGAGGATAAGGATCGCTGGGGCGTCTCCATCGGCTCCGGCATCGGCGGTCTCCAGACCATCGAGAAGGAGAAGGAGCGCGGCCAGAAGAGGGGCTACGACAATGTCAATCCCTACTTTATTCCCATGACCATTGCCAACATGGCGGCAGGCTCTGTCGCTATTAAATACGGTATGAAAGGCATGTGCACCTGCGCCGTCACGGCTTGCGCTTCTGCCGGCAATGCCATCGGCGACGCCTTCCACTATATCCGCGACGGCTACGGCGACGTCATGCTGGCAGGCGGTGCGGAGAGCGTCATCACGCCCCTCTGCATCGGCGGTTTTACATCCCTTCGCGCCCTGACCAAGAGCACGGATCCCGCGCGCGCATCCATTCCTTTCGACAAGGACCGCTCGGGATTTGTCATGGGAGAAGGTGCCGCCATCCTCGTTCTCGAGGAACTTGACCACGCAAAAGCACGTGGAGCGAAGATCTACGGGGAAATGATCGGCTACGGCGCCAACTGCGACGCTTACCACATGACCGCCCCGGATCCTGAGGGAAATGGGGCCGCAAAATGCATGGAGCTCGCCATGACCGACGCTCATATTGTGCCTTCGGACATCCAGTATATCAATGCCCACGGCACATCGACAAAGCTCAACGACAGCGGCGAGACCAGGGCTGTCCACAAGGCCTTCGGTGAGGCGGCAGATCACCTCAAGATGAGTTCGACCAAGTCTATGACAGGTCACCTGCTCGGAGCCTCCGCGGCCGTGGAGGCCGTCATCACAACCCTGGCTGTCCTTCACCAGTACTGCCCGCCGACGATCGGTCTTGAGACGCCCGGCGACGACTGCGATCTCGATTATCAGCCAAAAACTGGCGAGGATTACACCATTTCCTGCGCTATGTCCAACAGCTTCGGCTTCGGCGGCCACAATGCGTCGCTCATTTTCAGAAAATACGAGGATTAAATGATGACATTGACATGCGATGAAATTGAGAAAATACTGCCGCACCGCTTTCCTTTTCTTCTGATCGACAGGGTCGAAGAGTGCGAGCCTGGCGTGTCCTGCACAGCAAGAAAATGCGTCTCCGTCCAGGAGCCCCAGTTCCAGGGGCATTTTCCGGGCATGCATGTGATGCCCGGCGTCCTCATTCTTGAGGCTCTGGCGCAGACGGGAGCCGTCGCTCTCCTCTCAAAGGAGGAGAACCGCGGCAAGGTCGTCCTCTTCGGGGGCGTCAAGAATGCGCGCTTTCGCAAGGTGGTGACGCCCGGCGACGTCCTCACCTTAAAGTGTGAGATCAAGAAAATGCGCGGTCCCTTAGGCATCGGGACCTGCACGGCTTACGTCGGCGACGAACTCGCCTGCGATGCCGAGCTCTCTTTCGCGATCACGGAGGGGCCTGACCGGGATTGAATCCCAGTGACGCTCCACAAAAAGACCTCCCATCCGGGTTTCGTAAATTTGCGCGCAATTGAGGCGCGCAAATTCGAATGCGCCCGGATGAGAGGTCTTTTTTTTCCGCTGTTTTCGGAAGCGTGATGGTGTACCACCCGGTCAGGAGGAGAGAAAAAATGGAGAGTTAGAAACATCTACCCGTTCCTGACAGTTAGTACTATCTAACTGACAGGAACAGGTAGGGGCATTTAACTTTGCAGAAAGTAAAGTCTGGGTAAGATAAATATGAAAAATTCTTAATAATTCTTAAGAAGCCATAAGTGATATGCATGAATGTGGTATACTGTCGCATGCGAAACTGACAGGAGAGGAGGCTTGCGTATGGAGACACAAAAGAAGCAAAAGAAGCGGGAGCGGGCGTTCTGGATCTGGCTTCTTGTGATCTGGAGCCTCTTCGCTGCGATTCCGCTTCTCTATCACCATCATTTCTCGGTCTTCTTTACGGGTTGGGCGGTCGCGGCAGTCCTCCTTCTCATTGCCTTTCCTTTTCTTGGAATCTGCCGGAGGGCGCTGGGAGAGAGGCTGGGCGGTGTCAAACTTCAAGGGAAGGCGGGAGTCTTTGTGGACCGGCACTTCTTCGCCGTCGCCTTTTTCGGCCTTCTCTTATTCTGGCTGCCGGCTTATCTTGCTCTCTTCCCGGGGACTTTCGGCTACGACGCGCCGGGCCAGGTGGCGCAGTATTTGGGCAAAGAGCCCTGGTCGACTTACCAGCCGGTCGCCCACAGCTTTCTCATGGGAGCTGTCATCGACCTGGGCCGCACCCTCTTCGGAAGCTACAACGGGGGCGTTGCCCTCTACACGGCCCTGCAGGCGCTCGCGTGCGCGGCGGCCGGGGCCAGGAGCCTCGTCTTTCTGAAGCGGAGACAGGCGCCCTTCCTGGCTCTTCTCTTCGGTTTTCTCTTCTTGGCGCTGAACCCCTTTGTTCAGGTCCTCGTTTTCGCCTGCACAAAAGACATTTTCTTCGGCGCGGCCCTTCTTGTGTTTGTCCTCGACTTCGCCGATGCGGCGGACGGGGGCAGAATCAGTCCGGGGCTCATCACAGGCGGCATTTTCATGTGCGCCATGCGCAACCAGGGGATCTACATGATCCTCGTGGGATGTGTCATTTTCATCATCATCCGCAAAAAGAAGGGATTTCGCCTCGCAGCTTTTCTGCTGGTCATAGCGGTCTGCGCCTTCGGGCTCAATTTCATTTTCATACACGCTCTGAAAATGAGGTCGGGCGACAGAAGGGAGATGCTCAGCGTCCCCATGCAGCAGGTGGCGGCCGTCGCTCATGCGGATCTTGTGGAAAATGCAGGTACGCTGACGGACGCTGAACTCCGCCAAATCGAGGTGGTCATCCCAAGAGAGGCGATTTTGTCCTACGCGGAAAATACCGCCGACCCGGTCAAGACGGCTTTCAACACGGCGGCTTTCGAGGCAGACAGGCTGGGCAACATCAAGCTCTATGTCAAGCTGGGCCTCAGGCATCCGAAGATGTATTTTTTCGCCTTCGCTGATATGGTTCTGCCCTACTGGGATATGACGCGGAGCATGTACAGGGGGCTTGCCATCCGCTACACCTGGCCCGAGATCACGCATGAGTGGGACATCCACCGCGCGAGTCTTCTGCCGGCCTGCGCGGATTATCTCATCGATGCCGTCGTCAACCTCTTCTACGACAGAGTACCCTTCGCTAGAATCTTCGAGCCGGGATATTCCATTTTCCTTATGGCGGCTGTCTTTCTGTACGGAGTCATCTTCAGGAGGAAAACCGCGTTTTTCACGCAGATGTTCATTTTCCTCTACTTCCTGACCTGCCTTCTGGGACCCGTGGCCCTTCTGCGCTACATGTTTCCCATTCTTCTGGCAGTGCCGGTGATGGCTGGAACATTTTTCATAAAAAAGGAGTGAGTTGATTGGATCACATTGCAGTTCTTATTCCCTGTTACAACGAGGAGAAGACAATCAGCAAGGTCGTGCGGGACTTCCGCGCCTCGCTCGGCGATGACGCCGTCATCTACGTCTATGACAACAATTCCACGGATAAGACTTCGGAACATGCCCGCGCGGCCGGAGCTGTCGTCCGCACCGAGAAGAAGCAGGGCAAGGGAAATGTCCTCCGCCGCATGTTCCGCGAGATCGACGCAAGATGCTACATCATGGTCGACGGCGACGATACCTATCCCGCTGAAAATGCGCCTGAGATGGTCCGTCTTGTCCTCGAGGAGGGGGCCGACATGGTCGTGGGCGACCGCCTGTCCTCAACCTATTTCGAGGAAAATAAGCGCCCTTTCCACAATTTTGGCAACAGTTTCGTGAGAGGAGCCATCAACAGGCTCTTTGGGACGGAGTACAGGGACATCATGACGGGCTACCGCGCCATGAGCTATGAGTTCGTCAAGACGTTTCCGGTTCTATCGCGAGGCTTTGAGATCGAGACGGAGATGAGCATCCACGCTGCGGACAAGAACATGAATGTCCGCAACATAGTCGTCGATTACAAAGATCGCCCCGAGGGCTCCGTCTCCAAACTCAACACCTTTGCGGACGGCTTTAAGGTGATCAGCACAATTATCCGCCTTCTTCGCACCTATCGTCCCCTGCAGTTCTTCGGGACGATCTCGGGCGTCGCCTCCTTTCTGGGTGCAATCTTTGTCCTTCCGGTCTTTAAGGCGTACAGGGAGACAAAGAAAGTCGAGCGCTTCCCCACCCTCATCGTTTGCTGCTTCGCCTTTTTGACGGCTATTCTTTCTCTCTTTACGGGGTTTGAGCTGGAGACCATGTCCATCAAGAACCGCCAGGACTTCGAGGCAGAACTCAAAGAGGCCGATGAGGAGAAAAAGAAGCTGGAAAAAATAAAAAAAGGTGTTGACAAGTAAGAAGGTTTGTCGTAAACTCTTTATTGCTGTCGCGGAGACGCGGAAGTGCTTCGAAAAAAGTTTTAAAGAAAATAAAAAAACTTCTTGACAAGCCGGAATGATCGAGTTAAAATATTGATCGTTGTCGCGAATAAATCCGACAGCACGAAACACAAGGCAGCTTGATAACTGAACAGTGAAACACATACAAACCCTTGAAAATTCTTTTTAAGTTTCGCAGGTCGAAAGATCTGTAGCGAGACTCACAAACAGTAATTTTTAGGATAAACGATGAGAAACAGCAAGTAGCTG
>OMTP01000219.1 GCA_900313955.1 uncultured Lachnospiraceae bacterium
GAAGGAAGAAGGCCTTTGTGCGAAGCGCCGAAGTGGCCCACCCGTGAACTGTAACACTGCTATGGCGGAAAATGCGGGTCTTCTCATTTGTCCGTGAATTCTGCGCCCATATGTGGTATGATCTTAACAGTTGTCATAAAAAAGCTCTCATTTTACTCATGGAGGTGCATGCGTATGGATTATACGAAACTGATAGAGAAAAGGCAGTCGGTCAGAGCATTTACAGATGAAGAGGTGACGCAGGCAGAGCGCAAGTCGCTCACAGACTTCTTTGATTTCGAGAAAGCTCTTGCCCCGGATCTGGATATGAAATTCAGAATTGTCGACGGCGACGCTGCCAACCGTCTGGAAGGCGTCGCCGGCTACCGCGGCTTTGCTTTCGGTGCACCGGCCTACATGGTTCTGCTCGGAGGCGAGAGCGAAATCGACATGATGAATGCCGGTTATGTCGGCGAGAACCTGCTCTTGAAGGCCGTCGAACTGGGACTTGACACCTGCTGGATCACCGTCAACGAGAGCAGCGTAACCAAGCGCGCGCTTCTTATGGAAGAGGAGACGCAAAAGATCAATGCGATCATTGCTATTGGCCATGGCAAGAAGACATTAAAGGGAGACAGACTGGATATTGTCGATCCTTCGGAGGTAAGGCTCATCCGCCGTCCCGGCTACGCGGCGCCCAAGATGGCGCCCGAGGACATCACCTACATCGACACCTGGGGCAATTCCCCGGAGTGGGACGAGTACACGGTGGACCCAGTCGTCCAGGACGGCCTCTATGCGGCCAGCCTGGCCCCGACCTTCCTCAACCGCCAGCCCGTCCGCTACATCGTCGACGGCAAGCGCGTCATCCTATGCATCAAGAAGGAGGAGCTCGTCTCCGAGGACGACAACCTGCTCAACATCGGCATCTGCATGCTTCACTTCTCTGCAGAAATCTCCAGCAATTACGCCAATGCCGGCCAATGGGTTCTCGAAGCCCCGGACGACACCTCAGACCTCGGTCTTCCGGACGACTACAGGGCCATGACCTACTTCCAGTTCACATAATCAGTTTTCGTTAGACACTCTTACCTGCTCCGAACAGGTAAAGATGTCTGGCTTAAATCGTGCATCAAAAAAGCAGCCCTCTCGTTCACGAAAACAAGAGGACTGCTTTATCCTTTCTATTTTGAATGCTTTCTATCTCTATATTGCCCGCTGACGGAGATTCGCCTTTTCCGTCTTATGCTCCCGCGACAGCACCTGCCGCGCTTCTTTTCTTTGCCGGGCGGAAGAGAGCCCAGAGGACGAAGACAATGAGGGCAATGGCGACAACAGTGCCGAATGTGAAGACACCCTGAGTCGCCCACATACCAATATTGTAGACAACAAGGGAAATAGCGTAGCCAACACCCATCTGGAAGGCGAATGTGATCCAGCCCCATTTTCTGGAGTTGAACTCACGGAATGCGGTTGCAATTGCAACAAGGCAAGGAGCATCGAAGATGTTGAAAAGCATGAAGGAAAGTCCTGCAACAGCATTTCCATTGAACATCTTGAAGATAGCTGCACTGACATCAGCTTCGCCATCAGATGCAGCATGAGCAAGAAGTCCAAGAGTTGCAGTTGCCTGCTCCTTGGCCATCTCTGCGGAGATCGAAGCGACAGTTCCCTGCCATGTACCAAAGCCAAGAGGTGCGAAAATCCAGCTGAGACCCTGACCGATATACTTGAGAAGGGAGACCTCGATGTCGTCTGTGTAACCTGTTGTGCTGATGTGCATAAGAGCCCACATAATGACGCAGACGATGAAGATGATGGTTCCTGCCTTGATGGCGTATGCCTTCAGGCGCTCCCACACATGGATGAGGACACCCTTGACGGACGGAACATGGTAAGCCGGGAGCTCCATGACGAATGGAGCCGGATCTCCGGCGAAGTAACCGACCTTCTTGAGAGAAATACCAGCGACAATAATGATGCCAAGACCCACGAAGTACATGGAAGTTGCGATGATGGAATTGCCCGGGAAGAATGTCGAAGTCATAATGCCAACAATTTCCATCTTGGCGCCGCAGGGAAGATAGGTGGCAAGCATGATGGTCATCTTGCGGTCCTTCTCATCTTCAATGGTACGGGAAGCCATGATCGCCGGAACACCGCAACCTGTGCCGACCAGCATAGGAATGAAGGACTTTCCGGAAAGACCAAATCTGCGGAAGACACGGTCCATGATGAAGGCGATACGTGCCATATAACCGGAATCCTCAAGGATAGAGACGAAGAGGAAGAGTACAGCCATCTGCGGCAGGAAGCCGAGGACAGTGCCGACACCGCCGATGATGCCATCAACGATCAAAGACTCAAGCCACGGAGCAACCTTGGCTGCTTCCAGAGCGCCGCTGACTGCAGGTGGAATAATATCGGTAAAGAGCACATCATTCATCCAGTCCGTACCAAATGTACCGATGGACCAGGGATGAGAACCTACGGCCAGATCGTAGACAAGCCACATAATAAAGACGAAGATCGGAATCGCGAGAAAACGGTTGGTAATGACCTTATCGATCTTATCGGATGTGGAGAGCTCTCCAGCTTTCTTATTCTTGACAACAGCCTTTGCGACAAGATCGTTGATATACTCATATCTTGCGTTTGTGATGATGGACTCGGAATCGTCATCCTGTTCTTTTTCGCACTCGCGGATATGTCCCTCGATCTCCTTGGACTCTTCCGGGTTCAGGGAGAGCTTTGCCATCGCCTTCTCGTCGCGCTCGAAAGCCTTGATGGCGTACCATCTGAGGTTCACCTCATCACAGTGTCCCTCGAGGGTTTCCTCGATGTGGCCGAGTGTATGCTCTACCGGGCCGGTGTAAACGTGAGGAACAGATGCGTCACGGGTCTTGCTTTTCTTTGCTGCCTCGATACACATCTCAGCTGCCTTCAGAGAGTTCTCAGACTTGAGAGCGCTCATCTCGACAACCTCACAACCAAGCTCCTCCGCAAGCTTCTTCATGTTGATCTTCTCGCCATTCTTGCGGACAAGATCCATCATGTTGACAGCAATGACGGTCGGAATACCAATCTCCAGCAGCTGTGTTGTCAGGTACAGATTTCTCTCGATGTTGGTTCCGTCGATGATGTTGAGAATCGCATCCGGCTTCTCATCGACCAGATAGTTGCGGGAGACAACTTCCTCCATGGTATACGGAGAAAGGGAATAAATACCCGGAAGGTCCTCGATGATGACGTCCTTGTGCCCTTTAAGTTTTCCTTCCTTCTTCTCAACGGTGACGCCGGGCCAGTTGCCGACGTACTGGGTACTGCCGGTCAAGTCATTGAACAATGTTGTTTTTCCGCAGTTCGGGTTCCCTGCGAGTGCAATTTTAAATGCCATATTTCCTCCTCATTAAGCTTAGAAATACCCTCTGGCTTATGCCATTTCCAGAATATCCGCGTCTGCTTTTCTCAAAGAGAGCTCGTAACCGCGAACCGTAATCTCCACAGGATCTCCCAGCGGGGCGACCTTGCGGACATAAATCTCTGTTCCTTTTGTGATGCCCATGTCCATGATTCTCCGCTTGGTCGGTCCCTCGCCGTGAATCTTCACGACTTTCGAAGTCGCGCCAACCGGAATGTCTCTCAGTGTCTTCATCTTCTCCTCCTCATTTATTCTTCGATCATGACCTTGGCGGCCATTTCCTTGGTGATTGCAAGCTTTGATTCCTTGAGATTGACGATCAGGTCTCCCTCATGCGACGTAATCACCCGCACCTTGGATCCCTCGACGAAGCCCAGGTCTCCCAGATGCTTTTTGACATCCTCACGGCCGCCCACACGGGCAATCGTGACGGTCTGTCCTTCTTTGGCAAATGTCAGTGGCAGCATGTCTCCCTCCTTCCATGCAAAATGAACCTGTCATCCGTCCGGTAGTTAGTCTATGCTAACTACTGTGGAAAATAAAAACGGCTTTGGCCGTTCTTCAGCTGGTTAGAGAAGGCTAAATGTAGTTAGCGTGAGCATATTTAGATTTGTCTTCTCTAACCGTTAAAAGTTTAACTCAGCTAACTTCTTTTGTCAATACGATATCTCTAACTTATACAAAATGATTCCATGAAAGGTTTCTGTCTGTCACATCTCCTCCAGGCTGCCCATCCGATACGCTTTTGCGGCAGCGCCCGGCCCTCCGTCAAAGACATAGGTCTTTATGCCATGCCGCTTCAGCTCGTGGAGGGAATGCCCATCAAAGAACCCTGCGACCACTGCATCCACGTGCATGCCGCAGATCTGTTCAAGAAGATCATGCGTGTGAACGCCTCCCTGATTGGCGGACATCATCTGCTTGCGCACCTGTCTGTCATTTTCAAAGACATGAACCATAAAATACCGGGCTTTTTCAAAATTCGGGACATGCCCATTTGCATCATAAGCTACCAGGACAATTTTCGAAGTTGGCGTCTTATAGATTGTGGGATCAAATTTCTGTTTTAGAAAATTGAACATGCCTTCTCCGATCCGTCAGTTCTGATGGTCTTCATTTCTGAAATGCTTCCGTGCCCCGCGAATAGCAAACACACCGATTGCCACAAGAACGACTACGATCATTGCTGTTGTCATATCTATCCTCCTCTTGATTCATCTATGGCCGAAATGGAAAAATCCCTTTTTCTCGATCGGTTCTGCAGTATACCCTCTGTAGTGATACCCTGTGTCCTCGATTGCCTTCTCGAGGACGTCCGCATCCACCTTGTCCTCAGTTACAAAGGTTGCAACATTTTTTGTGTGGGATGCGCTGACCTTTTTCGCGTCCGGGAACTGCCTGCGAATGACGTCACTGATATGTGCCTCGCACATGCCGCACATCATTCCCTCGATCCTGACTGTTGTCTTATACATACCGGCAAAGCCTCCTGTTTCTCTTTCTCATCTTGTACAGAGCCTCTTCAGAATATCAAACGTCTCCTTATCCGTTGAATGACTGAGCTTAATGGCTTCCTCACGTGCTCTTGCCTCTGTGAGTCCTGCACCGGAGAGCAGATCTGCAAAGAAGCTGATCTTCTGATACGAATCCTCTGCCGCCCGTCTTCCGTCTTCTGTGAGGGCCAGACACTTGCTGTTCCCGACAATAAGAAATCCGCGCGTCACAAGACTCTCGATCGCCCGATGAACACTGGGCTTCGAGTACTGAAGGCGCCTGGCAATATCCACCGCTCTTACTGTCTCCTGCTCCTTTGTCAGCTCCAGCACCGTCCTCAGATAATCCACCTGAGATTCCGTCAAAGTTTCCATAAATCCCCCTCCAAATGCTGCACTGCGCAGTTAACTTTGACTACCTTCAAGTAGTCATCTTTAACCATCCACAGTATAGCACCAGTGTTAGGCAAATGCAACTATAAATAGATTCATTTAACTCACGTGCTGCAGGAGGGTTACTGTTCACTCGTCAGCCAGTTGCTGCCTCGAAAAAGCACTTCCGGAGTGGACCTTTGAGGGGTGGCCGCGAAGGAAGTGCTTTTTCGGGACAGTTCTGGCTGACCCGTGAACTGTAACGCAGGAGGCCGTCCTGATTGCTATCAATATTCGTAACTGTTCAGGAGGGCACTTTTGCTTCGAGAAAAACATGTCCTCCTCGGCTCA
>OMTP01000108.1 GCA_900313955.1 uncultured Lachnospiraceae bacterium
GTAATTTTCGCCGCAAAAGCAGGCGGCGAAAATCGAATGCGCTCTGGAAGAAGGCATTTGTGCTCCGCGCCGGGGTGCCCCGTGAACTGTAACGTTTTTTCGAAAGGAGTTTCTATGTGTGTCGCATTGCCGGGAACAGTGATTGAAGTGAAGGAGCACAGCGCCCTTGTTGATTTCAGCGGCAACCGTGTCGAGGCTGAGTCGGGCCTCCTTGAGGTGAAGGCGGGGGACAAGGTGCTGGTGCATGCGGGCTGTATCCTGCAGAAGGTCTCTATGAGGGAGGCCGAGGAGATGGAGGAGCTCTTTGAGGAGCTTGGGGCCTTTGCGTGAGGGCTTAGATTGGTGTTTGCAAGTCGCATCAGGTGAGAATATTGGTTACACTGGAAGAAATCAAGACGTATTTGAAAGATTATGATGGGCCGGAGATGCACCTTATGGAGGTGTGCGGAAGTCACACGGCGGCGATTGCGAAGAATGGGATTCCGGGAATGTTGTCGGAGAAGATCCGTCTCATCTCGGGGCCGGGGTGCCCGGTGTGCGTCACGCCCTCAGCCTATGTGGATAAGGCTGTGGAGCTGTCGCTTGCGCCGGACACGGTTCTGACCACGTTTGGAGATCTCATCCGGGTGCCGGGAAGTGAGGGGCAGACTCTGCAGGCGGCCAAGGGGCAGGGTGCGCAGGTGAAGATGGTCTACTCGCCTCTTGCTACTCTGAAGCTCGCGAGGGAGGATCCCAATCGGACCTATATCTTTGCGGCGGTCGGTTTTGAGACGACGACGCCGCTCTATGCCCTTCTTGTGGACACGCTGATCCGGGAGGAGATCACCAACGTAAAGATTCTCACGGCAGTCAAGACCATGCCCGGAGTCATTCGGAGTCTCTGCCTGGGCGGGGCTGAGATCGACGGCTTTATTGCTCCGGGGCATGTGAGTGTAGTGACGGGCTACGAGGTCTTCGAGCCACTTGCTTCTGCATTCCATATTCCTTTTGGAGTTGCGGGATTCAGTGGACAGGAGCTTCTTGCTGCTCTCTATGGAATTATCCGCCATAGAGGACAGGGCGTGGTGATGAATTTCTATCCGTCTGTCGTCACCCGTGAAGGCAATGGCAGGGCGAAACATCTTATAGACAAGTATTTTGAGCCCTGCGATGCCGTCTGGCGGGGCCTCGGGAAGGTGCCGGAATCCGGTAAGGTTCTGAGGGAGGAGTACAGGAGGTTTGATGCGGGAAGCATCGGGCTGGATGATGACAGAAAAGCCAATCCCGCCTGCCAGTGCGACAAGGTTCTCATGGGCAGGAAGCGCCCGGTCGACTGTCCACTCTATGGGAAGATCTGCACACCTCTCACCCCTCAGGGCGCCTGCATGGTCTCGACGGAAGGGGCCTGCCACACTTGGCTCGCCGGACACAGGACATTTTGATAGAAGGAGCATTTTCCATATGAAGGATACAATCCAGATGATCCACGGGAGCGGAGGCCGGGCGACCGGAGAGCTCATCGCGGATGTATTTGCAAAAGAATTTGACAATGATGTGCTGAACCAGATGGAGGACAGCGCACTTGTGCCGGGTGCGGGCAGAATCGCCATCACGACGGACAGTTTCGTCGTGACGCCGGTGGAGTTCAGGGGTGGAGACATAGGCCGCCTTTCGATCTGCGGCACGGTCAACGACCTTCTCATGCGCGGCGCTGTGCCCAAGTACATCACCTGCGGAGCCATTCTCGAGGAGGGAGCTTCGATCGAAGTTTTAAAGCGCGTCATCCACTCCATGGCGCAGACGGCGCTCGAGGCTGACGTCAGGATCGTCGCCGGTGACACCAAAGTCATCGAGGGCCATGGAGGCATCTACATCAATACAGCAGGCGTCGGATTTGTCAAAAAGGACGTCGATATTTCCGCTGAAAATGCCAAAGCCGGCGATGTTCTTCTTGTCTCCGGCACCATGGGCGACCATCACGCGGCCATTTTAGGCGAGCGCATGGGCATTGAAAATGAGATTGCAAGTGACTGCGCTCCTCTTGTCGATATGGTCGGCAATCTTCTGGGCGCGGGGATCGAGGTTCACACGCTGCGCGACGTCACCCGCGGCGGCCTCGCGACGGTTCTCAAGGAACTTGCCACGGCTTCCGGAAGAGAATTTGTAGTTGAAGATGAGAACATTCCGGTTACTCCGGCCGTCCGCGATTTCTGCGGTATGCTGGGCCTCGATCCCCTCTATATGGGAAATGAGGGCAAGTTGGTCGCCATTGTCCCGGAGGCGCAGGCATCTGACGCCATCGAGATCATCAGAAATTCCCGCTATGGAGCCGATGCCTGCGCCATCGGACGCGTCACCGACGGGGAACCGGGCCGCGTCCTTGCGAAGACAGCCATCGGCGGCGAGCGTATTTTGGATGTTCTGGAAGGAGAAGGCCTGCCGAGGATCTGCTGATTGCAATTTCTGTTCCTGACACTCGTGGGTTGGAAGGGAGACAATCTACGCCCTTATCGACGAATCAGTCCAGCGGTTTCGTCGGTGAGGGCTTTATTTTTTACGAAAACCCGTATATTCGGCAAACGGTGACCATTTCTAATTTCCTCTGCCAGGAAGACCAGCAGGGATGAACATTGTGCCGTTACAGTTCACGGGGCACCCCGGCGCGGAGCACAAAGGCCTTCTTCCAGAGCGCATTCGATTTTCGCCGCCTGCTTTTGCGGCGAAAATTAC
>OMTP01000053.1 GCA_900313955.1 uncultured Lachnospiraceae bacterium
ACAGTTTCCTGTCTTTTGCAACTGTAAAGTGCTATGCGAACTTTCTACCAATTACCCGCGAGATTCATGCCGGTCGGGGGAAGATTTCTTTTTCTCATAAATGAGGTTCTCCCCCGACAGCCGCGAGAACCAGGCTGGGCGGGGGAGAAGCATCATGGAAGATAAGTGAAACTTCCCCGCACCTCTTAAAAACAAGAGGTGTCGGGGGAGCTTTTGGACTCGGGAATTATGTCGTCGCGGCGTCTTCCCGCCGAACCACATCGATCTGGTCGTTCTGGAAGCGGGACAGATGCTCATAGGGAAGAATGAGGCGGCCGCGGTAGAAGCCACAGGCATCGTTGATGAGGCGGTTGTCGCGGGCCGTGAACATGTTGACATCGATATTGGCGAGATCAAGATTCTGCAGAGCTGTGACCCGCTCCCAGGCGTCGTCAAAGTAGCGGCACTCGCCGACCGGGACGGCCGTGCGGCGGGCCCGGTTCTTCTCCTGAGCCTTCTCATACATGGCGTGGTTGGCCATGCCGATCTCCGCGAAATCGTCCATTTCCTTGGTGCGGAGCTGGATCTCCAGGTAGGCCTGCGCCTCGTTGTCGTAAAATGTGATGTGAAGCGACCGGTATCCCGTCGCCTTGGGGTACATAATATAGTCCCTGTAGTAGGGTCGCACCTTCTCATTGAGAGGAGAATTGGTCAGGTCCTGTTTCTTGCCGGACAGCTCGGGCGTGAAGCCACGGGCTTCCATGAACTCGGGAAGATCATTTGCAATATCATAGAGATACCGCTCCTCCACATCCTCGCGCTTCTCCCATGGATGCAGATGGCATGCCGGTATGGAGATGACGATGCGATAGGCGATGAGATCACGAAAATGCCTGAGCCTTTTTGTGAGATCATTTACGGTCGGGTAGGGCAGCCCCTTCTTGTGAGCGTCGTAAATCGAGGAGACGATGTAGCCGTTGTACTTTTCCTCCGTGCGGACCAGCGACTTGATGCGGCCCCGGAAAGTAAAAGCGAGAAATGGATACTCCTGCGTCATATACATGTAGAACTCGAGGATGCGCTCCGACTGAGAAGTGAGGAACTCATTGTGCTCTAAAAGCTCCGTGTAGTGGATGAGAAAATTGCTGTGGACCATGTCCATGAGATTGTTGTCCCGGGTCGAGCTCAGCCGCAGATCCACCGCATAGTCATGCAGGATCTTTAACACTGTGTCGCCGGTGTATAAGTAGTCATTTAGCTTAACCATTAAAATTATTCTTTCTTGCAAATACTAAACAATTGTGCCGTTCGAATTGCTGCTTTGGTGAAGGCACACACTATTTCTATTATACAGAATTGTCTGGTGCCTGTCACCAGACAATTGAGACAATTGACCAATTTTTGACCTGACCGTTACAGTTCACGGGGCACCCAGAACTGTCCCGAAAAAGCACTTCCTTCGCGGCCACCCCTCAAAGGTCCACTCCGGAAGTGCTTTTTCGAGGCAGCAACTGGCTGACGAGTGAACAGTAACAACACATCGTTACAGTTCACGGGTGGGTCACAACGTCGCTCCACAAAAAGACCTTCCATCCGGACTTAGTAAATTTGCGCGCAAAAGCGGGCGCGCAAATTCGAATGCGCCCTGATGGAAGGTCTTTTTGCTACGCACCGGGGTGACCCGTGAACTGTAACCTCCGCGTTACAGTTCACACGTCAGCCAACAGGCGGTTACTGTTCACGGGTGGGTCACTTCGCCGCTTCGCACAAAGGCCTTCTTCCTTCACTTAGTAATTTTCGCCGCAAAAGCAGGCGGCGAAAATCGAATGCGCTCCGGAAGAAGGCCTTTGTGCTCCGCGCCGGGGTGCCCCGTGAACTGTAACAGAACTCTCTCGAAAAAGCACTTCCTTCGCGGCCTCTACGCTCCGCTTCGGTCGGCTGCTCTTCGAACGTCCACTGGACGTTCAGCGCCCCTCAAAGGTCCACTCCGGAAATGCTTTCCAAAGGGCTCCCATTGGCTGACGAGTGAACAGTAACAACAGTAACCCCTCCTGAACAGTTACCCTGCTTTTTCTTTACGAATGCCCGGGAATGTGGTAAAAAGATGGATATAATCTTATACATAAGGAGACTACGGCTACGCGAGCATTCATTCACCGGGTGATTCCCGGCCCGACGAACTTTCTTATCTTAATTCTCGTTCTTCTGGTCCTCGACGGCATTGCGGCGATCATCATCACGCTGGCGAAGAAGGAAGTGAAGCGGCGCACGGCGCAGGCCATCTTCATCAGCTATATTTTCCTCGTGCTCTACATTACTATGTTCTCGCGCGAGCTCGGGTCGCGTGGAATCATTTCCCTGACTCTCTTTGAGACGTGGGGACACTCGCCCGAGGAGCACTTCAATTTCATTTCCAACATCGTGCTCTTTCTGCCGATGGGCTTTCTCGTTCCTTTTATCTGGGACAGGGGCTTCTTTGCGACGGCCGGCATCGGCCTTCTTGCAAGTCTTGCCATCGAGACCGTCCAGGGCATCACCAGGCTTGGCTTTCCCCAGATCGATGACGTCATGACCAACACCATGGGTGCCATGATCGGCTGGATCGTCTGGAAGGTATGGAAGATGGCCACCCGCGAACTGTAACCGCCAGTACAAGGAATCCTTATTTTCTCCCGCAACAAGTTGCCTGTTGTGGGGGATTTGTTTATAATAGTACAAATGAAGTAACTATTCAGGTGGGGTTCTTGCGGAGGAAAAAACACGTCCTCAGCAGCGAATTGTCCTTAGGAACTGCGCATCGTCCTTGAACAGACCTTCTCTTTGAGCCGAGGAGGACGTGTTTTTCCCGAAGCAAGAATGCCCTACTGAATAGTTACGAGGCAGATAGTAATACAATTATCCTTATATCATGTGCTTTTACACAGCGGGGGACAGGTACCTCATACCTTTTAAAAAATAGCTCCTAACATATCAAAACCTCCTGTCCTCTTGTGGTTCGTATCTCTTGCTTACATGATAAGGATACCCAAACAGGAGGCTCGAAAGGTCAAGCGGCGCTGGACGTTTGAAAAAAGTCCATAAAAAAAGTTACTGTCCACTCGTCAGCCAATTGGAGCCCTTTGGAAAGCATTTCCGAAGTGGACCTTTGAGGGGTGGCCGCGAAGGAAATGCTTTCCGAAGGGTTCCCTAGCTGACCCGTGAACAGTAACTAAAAAAATCGCCAGGCTATTCACCCAGCGACATTATCAACTACCAACCTCTTATCAGTTAGGGATATCTGCTATCAGAACATTGTACTCATCACATATCTGTCCATGACGGAATCGACTGTGGCCTTGGACACACGGAGCATGGTCATGATCTTGCCGATGGATTCACCGCGGTGGATCATCTGGATGATCATGTTGGTGTCAGCATTTTCCTTTGCCTGTGTCTCAACTGCTTCGTTGCCCATAGATACAATATCCTGCATTTTTCTTAATCCTCCCACACAATATGGTAGGTTACTACAGGATGAGACGCAATACAAGTCTTGACATTAGCAGGGTGTTGTATTTTTGAAAATGAGATTCAGATGACAGCGGAGAAAATGAGCAGGATCGTCGCACCAACGCCCACGTAGAACATAGCTTTATTGACCATGCCATCAGATGAGCACAGCTTCAGGCTGAATCGCTTGTTGACCGGCCAGAACAGCTTCTCGCCCCGCTCGTTGAGAAAATCGATGGCGATGTGCGAGGCTACGCCTGCCGTGATGGCGCGGGCGGCCGGATAAAATGCGATCAGCATAAGCCAATAGACCATTACCGTAAAGACAATGGAGTGGGTAAAAGACCTGTGATGCGTGAAGGAACCCAGAAAGCTCATCAGGAAAAGCCCTGCCCCGCAGAGGATACGAAGTGCCACGGCTTCATTCTGCATCAGGGAATTCAGGAGACTCTCATTTCTGGTAATGCGGCCGGTTGCAACTCCGGCAACAATCATGGCGAGCGAGGCAATTCCCAGGAGTGCTGCCTTCTTGTGGAGCTCTGTATGCGATGAATCGATATCACACAGGAGCCCGCCTATAATTCCTGCAGTGAGCGTCAGTGCAATCCCGCTGACAGAATGCGGCCGGACTACATAGAGCGATGTCGCTGCGCCGACTGCTGCATGTGTTTTTCCTACCATCTGTGCCCTCCTCCATCATTTTCCTGATCACAGCAAAATCTGCTGCCCACCATAAATTCTGTAGACAGCAGATCATATCATTCTTTATGTTTTTTGGCAACCGCTGAGCCACCTGCGATCAGCAGCAGGATCGGCAGCAGGAATGTCGGCCCACAGCAGCCACATCCGCCTCTGGGCGGGCGTCTACCCCAGCCGCCACCTGGCGGCGGTGGAGGCGGCGGTCCCCACCCTCCGTGTCGTCCCGGTCCTCCGGGGCCTCCAAAGCCTCCTCCCGGAGGTCTTCCATATCTCGGCATAATCATACACATCCTCGTTCAATATCCTGCATTCACTGCCGCTTCAACTTGCGCAGCGCATCTTCGACTCTGTAAATGGCCTCTCGCACCTGACGCTTCGCCTCACTTATCTTTGACTGCACCAGAAAATCTGCAATGGCTCCGTCAAAGAAGAAATCCGCAAATGTCAGGAAGTCACCGACATTAACATTCATTGCCTCGATACCGGATACATCATCCAGTTCCCGGGAAAAGGTCCGCAGATCCCGCTTGGCCTCTTCAAGGCACTGAGATGCATCATTGATCTTCTTGTGCTTCATAAGACCCGAGATCAGGTCACCACCGAAAATATCAACGAGTCCCCAGTTGCCTGCGCTGTTCAGCATACGCTCCGCTTCCCTCAGGGAACTGAGAGCATTTTCTCCGGCATATATTGCCTCACGGATTTCTTTATCTCTATCGTAATCGCTCATATTCTTGACACTTGCCTTTCACAGGAACATTTTCTTTTTCCTGATGCCGTTACTATACCGTATCGGATGTCCCGACAACAGCACACAAAATGCGGTATTGATGGCCTTATTGCTACAGAAAGTGCAAAAATGTTCAGAGGTCCATCAGATCCCCATGTCGCTCCCAGGTGCTACTTCCCAGGCACAATCCTCACCTTTGTCGCCTGCCTGCAATAGGGGCAAGGATTGTAAAACTGCGGCAGTGTGGAATTCAGATTCAGTCTGTCCTTCCTCGCAGGAAAAGCATGTCCGCAGCGAATGCAGACCACCTTGATCATCGTTCCATCAGATGATTCGTTGCCAAATAAAAAGCTCATCGTATCACCTCCTCAATAATCATCCCACTCATCCGGATCGTCCTCAAATGCATCCTCTGCATCCTCGTAATCATCGAATTCGTCCTGGTGATCCTCATAGTAGCCCTCGATGTCATGGTCATCAGGATCAAACTCATTAGCATTATCACCGTTCTTGTCATCAGTATCAGATCTCCAAATATTTTCCTCTCCGTTACTATGGACCGCAGCACCATTACCTTCTCCGAGCAAAACACCTCCTCCATTCGCTCCGTTATTCGACTCCTCAGTTTCTGCAGTTGCCTGGTTCTGTGCATCCCTGTCCCGAAGACAAGATTCGATCGCTGTCATGGCAGGCTCATACTGAGCCGTAAAGTTCTTATCCGTACATGCATCCAGTTTATCCCTGGCAGTATAGAACAAATCCCAAGTGGCATCATCCTTCAGCTTCCCGTTCGGGAAATCCCAGCACGTCTGCACAGCCTCTGCCGCCGTACTTTCCGCATCCTGCTCAGTCAAGGCATACCAAGCCTTATTGAGGTATTCAGAGTACTTGGATTCAAAGTCCCAGTTGTTGCATGCGCCAAGGACTTGATCCGCTTCATAGTACAAGTCCCATGAAGCCCCGTCAGCCAGCTTATCCGCTGCCGTATTCCATACCTTCCCAACAGCTTCCATAGCCGCTGTCTCATTTTGGTCTTCTTCAGCAGCATCGGCAGGATCCTCCGACTCCACATAGCTCTCCTCTGAAAAAGTATCCGCCGTATCGTCACCATTTTCACAACCGGCGCAGGCAAGAACCCCTGCCAAAAGTGCGGCAACCGCAAATGATCTTTTCATTGGCCCTCCCCCTCCAAAATTTAATATTTACTGTATTGCGTGGTAAATAATCTAGGACAAGTATATCATATTGCTGCGCGACCCATCAGTGTTTCCGAATAATGTCGTCGCACTGGCGACCACGCCATTTACCAACCTGCTATAATGCTCGTAGAAGCAATATAGAAAATGAGCTATGAACATTCCTATTCACCCATCGTATGCTTAATCCGCAAGGAGGCCATCCCATGTCTATCGACTACGAGAAAATCGGCAGAAGAATTTTTGAAGAGCGCAAATACATCCTTCACATATCTCAGGAGAAAATGGCTGAGGATCTTGGTATGTATCAGGCAGATATCAGCAATCTGGAGCATGCCAGCAAGTCCAGCGGCATCCAGGATCTGAGAAAGCTCGAGAATATCGCTGACTATCTCGACGACGCAGGCGACACTCCCTACATGGATGAAGGACTACGTCGAGAAAACCAAGGGCAGATATCTGGATGAGATCGAGATACCGAAGTCGGATGTGGAAAAGGAGTACTTGGGCGAGGAAGAGAGCTAAATTGATTGGTGTCTGGCGACACGACAGTTCTAAAGCGAATATTCTCAGTTATCCTCTCTTAAACCCTTTCGCTTGAAGAACTAATATTAGTGGTCTGACGATATAATCTTCAGACCACTGTTCATTGTCTTCCACAACATTTTTTATACTATCCGGGGTTGTGACCTATACGTCTCAAATCAAAGGTACATACGCAAATAAGATTCGATAATATCCACATACTGCTGTGCCAAATCGAATTTCGATTGTCCCTGTATATAGTCTGTAAGCCTGAGCATGATGCAAGGATTCGTATCATTGTTCAGAGATATAACTTCCACAACACTATCAGCATAAGGTGTGCTTCTCATGGAATACACGCCAAGAGCCCTTCTTCCTTTGAGCAGCGCCCCCTGACCACGTACTTCGCAATGGAATTCATTGACACTCCCTCGTGTAATAACATAAGGAATATGCCGATCCATATCATAGAGCACCAAACAATCAACATTGGACATTGGAGCCAGCCAAACCATATCGTTGATGTTTCTGGCGGCACTCTCGCTATATGTAAAATGCATACGGTTCAACCAGTTATGAAGATCCGCCATGCTTTTATCTTCACGAACCTGGACTCTTGCCATGCCGACAGCAGCAATCAAAATAAGAATAACCCAGAATAAAAGAGAGTACAGCCAACCGTCTGGCTCTCCCCAAAGCGACATAACTAACATAAAGCTATCTCCTCCTGAAACATATCTATATTTACCGTAAATCACCGGTTGATGAAACAACTATACAGCGAAAGAGTTTTGTCAACCATGACAATAGGTGTGAAATTATGCAGGCTATTTTTTACCTAATGTGAAAAATGAAATGACGTTTCCACAGAGTCAAATATACTTTCATTTCGCGAGCTGTTACAGTTCGCGGGGCACCCCGGCGCGGAGCACAAAGGCCTTCTTCCGGAGCGCATTCGATTTT
>OMTP01000150.1 GCA_900313955.1 uncultured Lachnospiraceae bacterium
GAAAGCATTTCCGGAGTGGACCTTTGAGGGGCGCTGAACGTCCAGTGGACGTTCGAAGAGCAGCCGACCGAAGCGGAGCGTAGAGCCGCGAAGGAAATGCTTTCCGATGGGTTCCCTAGCTGACCCGTGAACAGTAACATTTGATCCGATGCTGCCTGTCGTCAACGGCAGCAAGGCTCGAAAAAAAGGCGACAGAAGAGTCAGGTGATACGACTGGCTTCAGGCAGGTATGGACGTTTAACTTCGCCTGTAGGCGCGGGGGGAGACGCCGTACTTTTTGTGGAAGCTGCGGATGAAGTAGGAGAGGTTGTCAAAGCCGCAGGTCTCGGCGATCGAGGAGACGGAGTCGCCGGTCTCTTTGAGGAAGTAGGAGGCCGCCGCGAGGCGGTACTCGTTTAGGAAGGCGACGAAGGTCTGGCCCGTCTCTTTTTTGAAGAGTTTCATGAAATGGGCAGAGCTGTAGCCTGTGATGGCTGCTGCGTCATCGACAGTGATCTGCTCTCCGTAGTGGTCGCGGACAAAGCTGAGGAGAGCCTTGAGTTTGTCGGAATGGACATCGTCCGTCCCCGCCTGAGGGATATCACGAAGCTTGTGAGAGTAGAGGGTGTGGAGAAACATGTAGAGCTGGCTCTTGATGATGAGAGAGTAGCCGGGCAGGCGCTCTACACAGGCGGCGTCCGCTGCGTCCAGACATGCGGAAGCTTCCCTGTAGAAGTCTGTGCCGAAGGGGATGGGACGCTCGAAGAAAAGAGTGTGATTTCGAAGCGGGTCGATGACATGCCGCCTGCACCAGTCATCCGGATCGGCGTTGTCGAGAAGGGACAGCGAGAAGATAATATTCTCGTATTCCATGCGGACACCTGGATCTCCGTCGATGGAGTGGAGTTCACCCGGAAGAACAGGGATGATGGAACCGCCGGTGACATGATAGGAAGTCAGATTGATCGATACTTTTCCACTTCCCTTTTTGATGTAGATGATCTCCATCTGCTCGTGCCAGTGGAGGCCGACGTGGGAGAGGTCCTGAGGGATGGTGCAGAGGTAGGTGTTGTAGGGAAAACCCGGTCGCTCATGGAGCTTTGTCTCATGATATTGAGTGTATTCTTCAAGTTCCATAGATTTTTCACTTTCTATAAACATTTTTATCAAAGAAATTGATAAAAATAATTATGTAAAGATGTAAAGAAAAAGAAAAAATTTCTTAATGATGATAGGATTGTACAACAAAATGCCACAGTAATGCAAGTATTACAAGGCGGGATGCGAGTATGATACATATATCAAATGAAAAACGTGGTCACTTCAAGTGAGACACATGGAAACGATTCAGGAGGAAATCATGGGAACAAAATTAGCTGATTACACAACAAAGCCTCTCGCTGAGTGCACAAAACTTGAGCTCTTCAACGGACTTCTCGACTATGTCACAGACGCAGCCAAGGAGAAAGGCTTCAACCAGGGAAAGAAGAAGATCTACTACATCTCCGCTGAGTTCTTAATTGGTAAGCTTCTCAGCAACAACCTCATCAACCTGGGTATGTATGACAGCGTAAAGCAGGAGCTTGCAGAGGCAGGCAAGTCCCTCACAGATCTTGAGGAGTTCGAGTATGAGCCGTCTCTTGGAAACGGCGGTCTTGGAAGACTTGCAGCATGTTTCCTCGACTCCCTCGCCACCCTCGGCCTTCCGGCAGATGGCATCGGCCTGGCTTATCACTGCGGCCTCTTCCATCAGTCTTTCGTTGACAACAAGCAGTATGAGTCTCCGGACTACTGGCTCAAGTGGGGACAGGAGTCCTGGATGCAGAAGACGGACACACACTATGATGTCACTTTCGGCGACGTGACAGTCAAGTCCACCATGTATGACATTATCATCACAGGGTATGAGGGCAAGTCCGGCCACCTCTATCTCTTCGACACAGACAGCGTCGATGAGAGAGCCATCAAGAACCGCATTTCCTTCGACAAGGAAAATGTCGCCAAGAATCTGACCCTTTTCCTGTATCCGGACGACAGCGATGAGGCCGGCAGAATGCTCCGCGTCTATCAGGAGTACTTCATGGTCAGCAACGGCGCTCAGCACATCATCGAGGAGTGCGAGGCCAAGGGCTGCAATCTTCATGATCTGGCTGACTACGCAGCGATCCAGATCAACGATACACATCCGACCATGGTCATCCCGGAACTTATCCGCATCCTGACCGCCCGCGGCATCGACTTCGATGAGGCATGCGAGATTGTCACAAAGGTCTGCGGCTACACCAACCACACCATCCTCGCTGAGGCTCTTGAGAAGTGGCCGAGATACTATCTTGACAAGGTTGTTCCGCAGCTCATGCCGATCATCGACAGACTGAATGCAAAGGTTGCTGCAAAGTACAGCGAGCCGTTCGTCCAGATCATCGACAAGGACAACAACATCCATATGGCCAATATCGACATCCATTTCAGCCACTCCGTCAATGGTGTCGCAGCTCTTCACACAGAGATCCTGAAGAAGTCCGAGCTTGCTCCCTTCTACAGAATTTATCCGGAGAAGTTCAACAACAAGACAAACGGCATCACCTTCCGCCGCTGGATTCTCGAGTGCAACCCGTCTCTTGCTTCTCTCATCGACAGCAAGGTCGGCCGCGACTGGCATCATGACGCTGACGGCCTCGAGGCTCTGCTTCCGCTCGTCCATGACGATGAGTTCCTGAACGATGTGATCAATGTCAAGAAGGAGAACAAGAAGGCATTTGCTGCATGGCTCGAGGATCATCAGGGAACAAAGATCAACCCGGATTCCGTCTTCGATGTTCAGTCCAAGCGTCTCCACGAGTACAAGAGACAGCAGCTGAATCTCCTCTGGGCCATCCATATGTACCAGGAGATCAAGGCAGGCAAGCGCCCGGCTAAGCCCGTCACCGTCATTTTCGGCGCAAAGGCAGCTCCGGCTTACATCATCGCCAAGGATATCATCCACGCCATCATCTGCCTTGGCAAGGTCATTGAGGCAGATCCGGACGTCAGCCCCTTCCTCAAGGTTGTCATGATCGAGAACTACAACATCACAGCTGCTGAGAAGCTCATCCCGGCTGCGGATATCTCTGAGCAGATCTCTCTTGCCTCCAAGGAAGCTTCCGGTACCGGCAACATGAAGTTCATGCTGAACGGCGCTCTGACTCTGGGTACCATGGATGGCGCGAATGTCGAGATCGCAAATCTTGTCGGCAAGGACAACATCTATACATTCGGTCTCAGCTCTGATGAGGTTATTTCTCATTACTCCAAGGGCGACTATGTCTCCCGCGACTACTACGACAAGGACGGCGTTCTGAAGGCTGCTGTCAACTTCCTGACAGGCCCGGAGATGCTCGCTGTCGGCGATGAGAAGAACCTGAGAAGACTTTCTCATGAGCTCCTCACCAAGGATTACTTCATGACCTTCCCGGATTTCAAGGAGTATGTCGCTGTCAAGGAGCGCGTCCTTGAGGACTACACCAACCGCAAGGAGTGGACAAAGAAGGCTGTTGTCAACATCGCAAGAGCTGGCTTCTTCTCCTCCGACCGTACGATCGAGCAGTACAACGAGGACATCTGGGGTCTCACTCCGGACGTTCAGTAAGCTTTCGGTAGATTCATGGAAATTGAAAGGGGCTGCCACAACAGTGAAATTCACTGAGGTGATAGCCTCTTCATTTTTTTCTATTTTATCAGCGAAAATCGCTCAAAATGCGGTCAATCAAAAATTTTTTGTGGATAACTTTTAAAAAAGCGCAAAGTCCTCCTTAAACCTCACTATTCATGTTTTTTCGAGCGCAGGTTTTTTAACAGTTCTAAAATCAGGCCTTCGATTAAACTTATATTACAATAAAAACCCGGCCATGTGTCGGGTTTTTACTATAATTAGTATGTTTTTTGTGAAAGCCATACAATATATATGACTGTTTCCAAGACATCCGCATCGTGACGCCGCCCTTGACAGAACCTGCATGAGGTGCCCGTCTCATGGCGCCGACGGCGAGGGACTCAGGAGCAGAACGAACTCTTCGGCCGCCGTCGGGACGGCGATTGTAGCACCTCATGCAGAACCCGTCAAGGGTCTCCGCCTGCGGCTCCGATCCCGCGCCCGCGCGGGACGGCTGTTTGTGCCTCAGGCTCCGGATCTTGGAGCAGAACGGCTCC
>OMTP01000070.1 GCA_900313955.1 uncultured Lachnospiraceae bacterium
GAGCCGAGGAGGACATGTTTTTCTCGAAGCAAAAGTGCCCTCCTGAACAGTTACAATTACTCTTCCTTCGGAACAACCCAATGATTCCAGCGATCAAAAAAATGTTCCAGCGCTGGTATCCTCACCCTATTCAGAGGAACTTCTATACAATAAAGTCTCACAAGATCGAGCATCGTAGAAACTCCATATATGAAAAGAACACTGAGCACATATGCAGCCGCATACTTATTCGAGTCAAAATATGTATTCAAATGAAATGCAGACCACCATACATAAGAGAAAACAATGGGGTTCTCATGAATAAGATAAACGCCCAGACTGCCCTCTGCCAGGAAATTGATGAATTTAGAGTTTCTCATCTTCATGTTTTTAAACAGATAAAAAAGAGAAACCGCCGCTGTAACAGACAAGATGTAAGGTCTGGACAGGACTCTTTCTATAATTGTATTGCCAAATGTCCATCCCTGATAGGTACTGGCCAGATTACCGGCCACCTCCAATGTAAATGTAATCAGAAGCGATCCAAAAAAGGCCTTGCCTGCGTTTCTTTCAAACCAGTTGCCCGGCTTTCTTTTCAGGTATCCTCCCAGAAAATAATAATAGACCGCCAGATTGAAATCTGAATAGACCAGGGTGATATTGGTGACGCTGGTGTAAATAAAAAGCAATAGCGTCCACACAATCAGGAGCTTCCTATAGTGGGAGAGATCCAGCTTCTCTATGATCCTGTTCATAAAGGGATAGACCAGATACATGAAGATATACGCTGTAATATACCAGTAGGTTCCTATAAAAGGAACAACGATTGCCTTCCCCAGTTCCTTCGACACATATGTAATTTCCCAGGGTTTGATTCCCCTGGCACAAGAAACAAGGGTAATCACTGCATACCAGAAAAATGTCTGTAAAGCAATACGAACAATCTTCCTCACATCATATTTGTCATTTCTTCCAATCAGAAAAAAAGAGCTCACGAGAAAGAAAGCGCCGACGCCGACAAGCCCCCACGACCCAAGCGCATATCCAACAACAACATTCGCGCAAAAAGGGCTCGTTCTCGCCATTGATCCATCTGACGTGAACAGGTGATAAAAAGAATGGTAGAATACGATCAGAAGCATAGAAACAATTCTGAGTAATTCAAAATTGGACTGCCTGCTCTGCAACCTTTTTTTATTCTTACTGCCTTGTTTTGATTCTGCTCTCAAGATTGAGTCCACTGCCTTTCATCCTTAACAAAAAGTTACAGACCCATGATAGCACATTTACTTCATTTGGGCACTGTAAAAAAGAAAAATAAAATCATTCCTATAGAAAATGGACTTCTCTCAACAGGTCCTTTTTGTTATAATAAGAAAGTACACTAAGGATGGGGGCTTATTCATGTCTACTTATGCATCTTCCAAAAAAGAATATGCAGGAATTGATATTGCAAAAATCATCTGTGCTTATCTGGTAGTCGCCATTCACATCCCCGTCTTCGGGCCTTCTGAGAACGAATCTATAAAGCTATTGGACTTTGCCATTTCCAACTGCCTGGCCAGAATAGCCATTCCTTTCTTTTTCGTCGCATCAGGGTTCTTTCTCTTTCGAAAAATGACGCCTGAGCATTTCGATGCGGTACCGGCAAGGAAATACGTCCTGCGCATTTTGCGTCTCCATATTCTGTGGACGCTCATCTATCTTCCCCTCTCCATCTCCTTGATGAGGGAAAATGGACATTTTCTCGGTGGTTCCATGGTGTTGGAATTTATCAGAAATTTCTTTCTGACAGGTTCCTACACTCATTTATGGTATATGAATGCACTCATTTTCGACGTGATTTTCATCAGCATACTGCTGAAAAATCGCATAAGCCCCAGGCATATCTTCACTTTTTCACTGGTCATGTATATCATCGGACTCTTTGGCGATGCATATTTCGGCATGATCGCCCCGCTCGCAACAAAATTGCCAGGATTCTGGAACGTGCTGCATCAGCTGCACATCATCTTTGATACAACCAGAAACGGTCTCTTTGACGGTATGCTCTTTGTCAGCATTGGAATGCTCTTTGCTTTTGATTCTTCGCTCATTTCTGGAAAAGATAAGACTCGCAGATACTTTCTTTTGTCACTAGCAGCCTTAGTGGTAGAGGTTTTCCTATTAAATCATTACAATATTCCCAGGGATTATAATATGATGATCAGCCTGATCCCCTGCGCTTTCTTTGGTTTCTCCTATTTTCTGCAGGTTGATGCGAACCCTGATCATAATTATAAAAAAATTCGCACGCTTTCCGCCATTATCTATTATGTCCACTTATGGGTGGGCGAAATCGTCAGGGAAATGCTTGCAGAAAGATGCGCCTTTCTTCTTTATCCCCTCAGTGCTGTTTTCTCAACCCTTCTGGGCATTTTCCTCATCTGGCTGTCCAGCCACAAAAAATGCCGTTGGGTTAAAAACCTCTACTCATAAAAATATCAGATGTCGTATAATATAAAAAAAGCATGCTTTCATCACGGACTTTTGGATGAAGACATGCTTTTTCCATGGCAAGGCTTAATTCATGGTTCCATCAAACATCAGGACTCACAAAACTCCCATTTTTGAGTTTGATAGTTATACCTTTTGATCACTTTGCAGGGCGCACCCACCGCTATAGAATAATCCGGAATATCGTGCGTCACAACACTGTTAGCGCCAATTACGCAATGCTTACCGATATGGATAGCACCGGCAATGACGACATTTGTTCCAATCCAGCAATCATCACCTATTGTTAATGATCACATCTAATGGCACTACATTGCTCGCCTATGATGTCCCTCAATT
>OMTP01000098.1 GCA_900313955.1 uncultured Lachnospiraceae bacterium
CGCTCCGGAAGAAGGCCTTTGTGCTCCGCGCCGGGGTGCCCCGTGAACTGTAACTAAAAAAAAGAGCAGTAATCATTTCAATATTGATGTGTATACACAAATGAGAGAAATAGAGATATAATTACTGGCAACAAATTGCAATTGGCTATTGTAACTTCGAGGAGGTTGATAGTATGGAAAAATTGACATTAGATGAGGCGAAGAGAATTAATGCGACGATGGTGACAGAGGATCATCTGCTTCTGCATGCGGCGAATGTATCAGCTGCAATGGGGGCCATGGCAGATCATTTTGGTGAGGACAAAGAGGAGTGGGAGGCTGTCGGCTGGCTCCACGATTATGACTATGAGAAGTTCCCGGAGGAACATCTTCAGCATACAGAGGAACCGCTTCGCGAAGCGGGAGTACCGGAGCAGGACATTCGTGCTATTATGGCTCATGGCTATGACATCGTCAACGATGTGGAGCCGATCACCAACATGGAGAAAAGTCTCTTCACGGTCGATGAGCTGACGGGAATTGTTCAGGCAGCGGCCCGCATGCGTCCCAATGGAATTACGGACATGGAGGTCAAGAGCTTTATGAAGAAGTGGAAGGACAAGAGATTCGCAGCTAAGTGCGATCGTCCGCTCATTCTCAAAGGATGCGACATGCTGGGCATGGATATCAAAGAGGTAGCAGGTATCGTCATTGAGGGCATGAAAGCTCATGCAGAGGAGCTACAGCTTACTGGGAATCATGAAAAACTAAGTTCCACTTTGTAAGAGTTAATTCCACTCTCCCTGTGAGGGTGGAATTTTTCTCTTCTAAAAGTGCTGAAATTAAGAAGATTTTTTATACAAATGTGCAAAAACAGTGTATATCAATGGTTGAAATCGCTTGCGGAGTTCATTTTGGGGCATGCTTCGCAGAAGTCGAACCCATTGTTCTTTTTTTTGGAAGAAGTAAATTCCACCTCGAGGTGGAAATTAAATTTGCAAATGACACAGAATAAATTTTCGTGCTCAGTATCTTTACGTGCTTAGTTGAAAATGATATAATCGATGCAGCAAAATATAAGCAATAATAGAGCCATAAATAGCTAAATATTTGAATTAATAAGCATAATCAGCTAATTAAAAGGATAATCATGAAAATAGTTGGAAGAAAATACGAGCAACAAATTCTTGAGAACTGTCTGGCTTCCGGGAGGCCGGAGTTTATCGCTGTTTATGGAAGAAGGCGAGTGGGGAAGACATATCTGATCAGGGAATACTTTAATAAGAATTTTGCTTTCTACACAACTGGTGTAGCGGGCAGCAATATGAAGCGACAGCTAAAGATCTTTCATGAGAATCTCCTCGAATATGGTCTTACAACAAAAAAAGTACCGGAGGACTGGTTTGAGGCGTTTGGTATGCTGCGGAAGCTTCTGGAACAGCCCAATATTCGCAGGGATCCGGCAAGCAACCGTATAGTTGTTTTCCTTGATGAACTCCCGTGGATGGATACACCGCGAGCGGAATTCAAGAGTGCTCTTGATTATTTTTGGAACAGCTGGGCATCTTCCAATGAAGATCTTGTTTTCATCGTATGCGGTTCAGCAACTTCCTGGATGATTGAGAACCTCATGAAGGACACGGGTGGTCTTCACAATCGTGTGACCAGGCAGATTCATCTCATGCCGTTTACTCTTTCAGAATGTGAGGAGCTGTATGCCTTTAACGGTCTGGCTCTGACACGGCAGCAGATCATGGAGAGCTATATGGTATTTGGTGGAATCCCCTACTATATGAACTGTATGGACCGGCGCCTGAGCCTGGCACAGAATATTGATGCCATCTGTTTTCGCGAGACAGGTCAGCTTCGCTATGAGTTTCAGCAGGTCTTTGCATCACTTTTTCGACACTCAGAAAAGCATATAAATATCATATGCGCATTGACTAAAACAAAAGGCGGCATGACAAGAGTAGAGTTGGCGAAGATCAGATCTATAGGGGATGGGCAGGCGCTGACAAAAGCGCTGGAAGAATTGGAACAATGCGGTTTTATCCGAAAGTACCTCGGATATGCATATGGAAAACAGACTTTTCGCTTTCAGGTGACAGATCCGTTTACTCTTTTTTCTCTCAGGTTTTTACAGGATCATCAGATCCAATCCTGGCGGTCACATGTAGGCTCTCCGGGATATTACACATGGTGCGGTAATGCATTCGAGTTGGTTTGTTTGTTGCATATTCCTCAGATCAAAGCGAAGCTTGGCATTCAAGGGGTGGAGACCACAGAGTATAGCTGGAGAAGTGAAAAAAGTGATCCGGGTGCACAAATCGATCTTGTCATTGACAGGAAAGACGAAGTGATCAATATCTGCGAGATAAAGTTTGGAAATGAAGGATACCGGATTGATGCGGAATATGAAAAACAGCTGATAAATAAGCTGGATGTTTTCCGCAAGGAGACAAAAGTCAAAAAAGCATTGCACCTCACAATGATCACAGCGAATGGGCTGATCCATAATGCCCATTCGGGATGTGTAATCAATGAGATTTCTGATAATGACTTATTTGAATCTCGGTAGGTTCCATCGGTAGTGGATGGCGAGAAAGCGGATGAGACCTGTGATTCCCATTCTGCCGAGAACTGCCGGCTGGGTGGATATCTGCAAGGAGTCGCAGAACTGAAGCAGAGATAATAGAACGAACAGCGAGCGGTGGGAATATGTACCTGCTGTAATGGTGGAGCGCTTTGACAAGGCACTATGCTTTGTCAAAGCGTTTTTGGCGTTCAATGTCCTATTGCTCGTTTTTGATGTACCATGTGAGTACGATCTCCTGTGCCTTTTTTGCGTACATCAAGACTTCGTAGTGGTTGCCTATAGCAGATGTCTTGTCGACTTTATAGAGACCGAATTCTTCACCTTTGGATGATATGTCTACTGCTGGCAGGTGGCCGGATGGGTAGGTTGTTTTCGCAAGATCTTTTTCTTCAATGGTGGCGGTGATTGTGGTGCCGACAAGTCGTTTGACAGCATCTTTATCTCTTAACTCACTCAAGACTGCTGCAAGGCTGCCTGCAGTCAGGTCTTCTTTGTAGTGGAAGTTAGACGCTTCTTCGGCGGTCAGGTAGAAGTCGGCTTTTTGAACCTTGACCTTGGGGAGTGCAGGCTTCTTTCCATTGGCAGGAGGAGTGTCAAAAGAGACCGGTTGACCTGAGGCTGTAACAGCTGTTACTTTATGAGTGTTCCCTGTAAGGTATTTAATTACAGTAAGGAAGCGTTCTCCGTACTTTTCCATTTTCGCCTCCCCGACACCGGAGACTTTCAGCATCTCATCCTTTGTCAGCGGGGTTTTAGCTGCCATGTCTGTCAGGGTTTTATCCGCAAAGATAATATAAGGAGGAATGGCTTCTTCGCGGGCGATCTGAGTTCTGAGGTCGCGGAGCTTTGTAAATAATTCTTTTCCCAGATCGTTGAGGATAGCAGATTCCGGATCGATGCTTCGACCTGTTCCTGCACTGCGTTCGGAGCGGGATCGGCGTCTTGCTCCTGAGACAGCGTCGTGGTCCTCGTAGGCTTCCGGATCATCCATGGCTTCGCCGAGGCAGCGGGAGCAGTTGTTGCAGCTGTCCATGCCATCTTCACCAAAATAGCGCAGAATGTAGTCTCTGAGGCAGCCGTTTCTGGTGCAGTAGTTAATCATTTTCTGCAGGCGCATCTCCTCTGGGGAGTCGTAGTTGGGGCGGGCACCATTTACCCCTTTGCCTGCATTGATGAGAAAGCGGTTGATCATGATGTCCTGGGGCGAGTAGAGTAGGAGACACTCCGCATATTCTCCATCTCGTCCGGCGCGGCCGGCTTCCTGATAATAATTCTCAATGCTCTGGGGCATGTTGAAGTGGACGACAAAGCGGACGTTGGACTTGTCGATGCCCATGCCGAAAGCGTTGGTTGCGACAACGATGAGTTTCCTGTCGTAGGTGAAGTCGTCCTGGTTCTCGCGGCGCTCCTGTTCGGAGAGACCAGCGTGGTAACGGGTCACCGAAAGGCCGAGAGCAGAAAGCTTATCATAAATGGAGTCGACATTTTTTCGGGTGGCACAGTAGATGATGCCGCTTTCGTTTTCATGCCCTTTCAGATAATGGATGAGGTATGGCATCTTGGACTGTGGACGCTTGACCGAAAAATAAAGGTTGGGGCGGTCGAAGCCGGTAACCAACACATCCGGCTGATGTAAAGCAAGTGCCTGACAGATGTCATTCTTTACCCTGTCTGTCGCTGTTGCTGTAAAGGCAGAGAGAACCGGTCGCCTGCCGAGCATGCCGATGAATGAAGTGATGTTGAGGTAAGAAGGGCGGAAGTCCTGGCCCCACTGGGAAATACAGTGGGCCTCATCGACGGCGACAAGAGAGATGTCCACCTGCTTTGCAAAGTTCTGGAAGCCCCAGGTTTCAAGGCGCTCGGGGGCTACATAGACAATTTTATAGCGGCCTTGGGCGGCATAGGAGAGGGCTTTACCGATCTGGTTCTCTGTCAGTGAGCTGTTGATGTAGGCGGCGTGGACTCCTGCCTCATTGAGGGCATGTACCTGATCCTTCATGAGAGAGATGAGCGGAGAGACAACGATTGTGATACCTGGCAGCATGAGTGCCGGTACCTGGTAGCAGAGAGATTTGCCGGCGCCTGTCGGCATGATGGCAACCACGTCGCGGCCGGACAGAATATCATTGATAATCCGCTCCTGTCCGGAGCGGAAAGAATCATAGCCAAAATATTTTTTCAAAATTTCTTCTTTGGTCATACATTGCACTTTCTTCTACACTACGTGCAGATATATTATTACTTTTAGTATATCTTTTTCGGGTGCTGAATGGTACGAGAAATTCCGGTTGCGATTCCCTCCTTGACTTTTTTTTAGTGCCCACGTAGGATGTTTTTAACAGAAAATTGTTGCTGGTTCGTTTGCAACTCAATCGTTTTGTTTTCATGGAGGGAAAATGATGGGTAGAAATAAAGAGGATTCTGAAGAAGAGATCCTGTGGGAAGGGAAAAAACGTTTGATGCTGTTTGGTCTTCCGTGGACATTTACATCCTATAAAATCACAGAGAGCCGCCTGTTTGTAAGGAAAGGCTTCCTGACAACCCGCTATGACGAAGTGAGGCTTTATCGGATTCGCGATGTTGGCCTGTCAAGAACCCTTGCCCAGAAACTGATCGGAACCGGAACCATTGCAGTCTCCAGCACGGATTCGTCGATGAAAAATTTTGATCTTGTTAATATTAAGAATTCGGAGCGAGTCGCGGAAATTTTATCGTCCGCTACGGAGAAGGCGAGAGAAAAGACTAGGGTTTCTGCCAGAGAGCTCATGGTGGATACGGATATTGAGGACGAGGGCGAGTAAAGAAGCCTTCAAGCGTTCAGATCGGTTGGTTCGGGAGGTGGATTATGGGAATATATGTAATATGAATGTATCGACTGCTATGCAGCAGATAGAAGAGAAAAATTACCCGAAAGGGCTTGCTGCAGAACGGGAAGGCGGGTGAGATCTCCTTGCAAAAAACTTCAACAGCGAATGAACTTGCGGCAAAGGTCATCTCTCTTGTCATGATTGTCGTGTCACTTTTTCTCATGAACGTGAACTGGATCTACAGTCCCGTTCTTTCGCCCTATGAAGGTATTTTCAAAGAGGCGGCCGAAATTTCTGATGAGATCGCATCCTCTGTGAGTGAGCAGGTGAATGTCGTCCTGAATACCACAGAGATATTTAAAAATCTGGAGGACGGTTCTCTGGGACCGTCGGAAGCGTCAGAAACAGTCTCCGCTATGTGGACGGCTGTGACGGAACTCAAAGGATATAATGACGAGTTTGATCTCGGAATTCTGAAAGACGCTGATGTGCGAAAGCTGCTGGTCATCTTCGCAGCATTTCAGATTTTGTATCTGGCGGTTTTGATTGCAGGGCTTATCCAGATCATTGTGACTCTGGCAGAAGGGGCAAGGGCGAAAATTCCTGTCTTTCTGATCGCCCAGGGAATGATGGCGGCTGTATTTTTGTTCGTCGCAATTCTCGGAAATACATATTACACGGATCTTAAGTTTTCTTTCACACCAGCGCCATTTTCTGCAGTCCTTCTGGCAATTCCACAGCCCTACTGGCGGAAATTCCTCGAGGGAATCCGCATTTTCTGGACAACTCTCCTGGCATTTTCCAGAACGGAAGCCGGTCGGCGGGTCAGAATGATTCTGATGGTCACATTTTTAATTGTTGTTGTTACAGGTACAGCTCTTGGCACATATATCTATTATGCCTATCGCTATCGCAAAAGTCATGAGCGGCGGACCGATGATTTTACTACCAGCACGACGGCTCTCTATTCAGAGGAGAAATTCAAGCGGACACTTCGGAGCTATGGCTTTACAGATAAGTCGGAACGCAGGAAGATCGTCAAGTCGAGCTACATCATTCCCGGTCTTAAGACAACGCGGACCTTGAAAGATAACGAAGAATTTGCCACTTGTACATCCATGACGCCGCAGGGCGTCTGCATCGCTGGCCCCTATCTTCTGGTCTCCGCCTACTGCGCTTCTGGCAATCACAACAGCGTCATCTATGTCATCAACCGCAGCCTGCATACATTTGTCAAGGAAATCATTCTCTCCGGCACACCTCATGTCGGGGGCATCACCTATGACAGAGATCAGGAAAATATCTGGTTCTGTGATTATGAAAATGACTCAAAGACAGCCTATGTCTGCGCTTTTTCCATGGAGAGTATGGAAAATTACGAGCTGACCGAAGCAAAGAAACCCATCAACTATATCTTCGCCAATCCGATCTACTCCCTCAAGCGGACTTCATTTCTTGATTATAATCAGCAGAAGCTGTACATAGGTCATTATGGCAAAAGTCTTGCGGCATACACTTCGATTCAGGCGTTTTCGATCAGCCAGAAAAATGGGCTCTTCGGGCACGGTTGTGGGTGATTAATTGCCCGAAAGCCAGCATTTAAGCC
>OMTP01000099.1 GCA_900313955.1 uncultured Lachnospiraceae bacterium
CCAGTTTTATTGAGTTTTCAAGGATCTTTCCCGGATTTTGTATGGGAAGTTTTAGATATTAAGCTTTGTGTAGGAGAGCACATCATATACCGCTCTAAGCTGAAAGCAATGTTATTAGCATTTTCTACAGACATCGCAAGGAGTTCACTATGAAAAACGATAGTGCAGTACAACATCGAAATCTACTAGAGAGCGTTCTGTATCCTAATGGTGGATTAACACACTACTATGTATCAGGAGATGTCTGCTTTGTTGTGGATAAAAATGTATGGCAATGCCAAGGCAAAAAGGATAGCTACCCATATTCGCTCATTACTGACAGGCAGAATACATACATGCAGCGGTACAGGAGGCTCTATCGGTTTCTTGAGGAGGATGTTGAGGAGGATACTTTTGAGCGGATTCTTTCTGATGACGAGCTGTATGGAGAAAATTTTGACCTGAATACAGTTGATCGCTCAACCGGGATAGATTCATCGCCGCTGGAGTTTCTCTTTGAGGAACGATTTTGTGATGTCTATGGGGCAGAAGCAGTTAAATATCTAGAGAAAGAGTATCCAGTTTCTGACGGTAAAGGTCATACATTTTTTATCGATTATCTGGTTCACACTAAGTATGGAAACATCGCAGTAGAGGAGAACGGCATTAACTACCATCATCCGCAGGTGATCGGAAAAGAACGGTACAGGCAAATGCTCATTAAGCAGAACCTGATTACCCAGTGGGGAATTAAGCTGTTCCGATTTTCAACAGAGGACTGCCAGTTTGAGAACCGCATTAATGATGACATCAGGAACTTTTTCGGAAGAGATACATCGAACTTTATTCCTGTTGGCATTAAGGCGACAAGGCAAGTAAAGCTGTATGATCATCAGGAGCTGACGCTGGAACGCATTCAACGGCAGCGGGCTGAGAATGTTCATACATTTCTGGTGCATTATCCGACCGGCACTGGCAAATCTATGATCGTCGAGCAGGATATGGCTCAGTATCTTCCTCAGCACGAAGGATCTAAGGCCTTGGTTTTGGCACCTACGGGAGCGATTACTAAAGACTGGGAGGATCGTATCAGAAGCGATTTTCCAACCCTTAGTGAGCGTGTGGTTATTAAGACCTATGCTGCCATGGCTCGTCATTATGCAGAATATGGAAAAAATGAGTATGCATATATTGTCGTAGATGAGGCTCACCACGCAGTTGCGCCTGTCCTGCGTCGGGTGATCGAGCACTTTACTCCGGACTTTCTGATCGGTCTTACGGCAACGGATGAGCGATTGGATCATAAGAAACTGGAGACGGTCTTTGGAACGTATGAGACAGATCTTTCACTCAGGGAAGCCATGGAGAAGGGTATCCTTGCAGAGGCGCACGTGTATAGGATCGAGACAAATTTGGATTTGAGCCATGTCCGCTTTAATGGGAAGGATTATTACAATACGGATCTGGAGAAGGGGATCCGGGTCAGTTCGAGAAATGAGTTGATTGCGGATGTACTGAAGAAATATTTTTCCGAAGAGGAGGTAGGTGAACTGCAGGGGGTAGTGTTCTGCATTAACCGAAATCATGCGGAAGAAATGAGCAGCATCCTGCGCGAGGCAGGATTTACGGCGGAGGCATACACAAGCAAGACGAAGGACCCGGAAAAGTTGATGAAGGATTTTAAGAACCATAAAATCCGGTTTTTGTGTTCCTGCCAGATGATTTCGGAGGGATGGGATTACCCTGAGCTGGGAATTCTTGTCATGGCGAGACCCACAATGTCAAAGGTTCTGTATTTGCAGCAGCTTGGAAGAGGACTAAGGCGGACGGAGACCAAGAATTATGCATTTGTCATCGATGTCGTGGACCAGTATGGAGCATCACTTGCTCCCTGCAGCATGCACACCATTTTCCACAACCCATGCTATGTTCCCTTTGGGAATATTTTAAAGCGGAATTATTTACCTGGAGATGTCATTCGGGTGGATGGGATTGTCGAGAGAGTGGAAAGAATTGTTCCGGTGAATACGGAGACCTTCGAGGATACTTACCGCAACTTTCTGAATCAGGAACAACTGGCACGGGAGTATTTTCTTAGTACAGGAAGTATTATTACATGGGTGAAGAAAAAGAAGATTCAGCCGGACTTTACATTTTCCTTTGGAAGCCGAAGAATCTATCTGTTCAGTCCGGATAACGTGGAGCATATAAGAGAAGAAAATCACATTCCGATACACGATGACAATACGATTAAAGAAGATTTCTTTTCATTCCTTGAGGAACGGGATTACAGCCTATCGTATAAAATGCCATTCCTTTTAAGCATGTTGAAGGAGATGAATCCTAATGGTGAGGCGGATATCGACAAGGTCTTGAACGATTATATTGAATTTTATCAGGGAAGAATTGATCGGGGTCTGACAGTTGACCGCAGTACATGCCCTTATGATGAGAGGACTTTGAAGGATAAAAAATTTATCAAGAGAAATATGCTTACTAATCCTTTCGAGAAGTTCGAAAGAAAAAGATTCATGTACTACTCAAAGAACCTGAATATGATAGCAATGAATCATGCACTCTATAGTCAGCTCACTAATGCAGATGTTGATAAGATCAGAATGCAGATGCAGGAAGATCTGAAAAACTATTACAGTGAAATGGGTGGAATCTAAGACTTGACTGAACTGCTGTATTTGTAAAGGGGAATACAAAGATGGACCAGACGATAGCCTATTACGACAGTCATGCAGATGCGTTTGTGCAGGATACTGTCACGGCACAGATGCACACGCAGCAGGACGCCTTCTTGTCGTATTTGCCGGCAAATGCCAGAGTCCTGGATTTTGGAGCCGGATCGGGTCGTGACAGCTTGTACTTTATGCAGCACAGGTGTAGTGTGGATATGGTGGATGGCTCGGCGGCTATGTGCGAGGCATGTGAAAAACTGACTGGGAAGAGGGCTGTTCTGTCGACGTTTCTGGAGTTTCAGACGGAGGAGAAGTTTGACGGAATCTGGGCTTGCGCGTCGCTCTTACATCTTCATCGAGATGAGATTCCCATCGTTTTGAGCCACCTTGCGGAAATGCTTGATAAGCCCAATGTGATGTATTTGTCTTTCAAGTATGGAGATTTTGCGGGAGAGAGAAACGGACGCTACTTCACGGATCTCACAGAAGAAAGTTTTTCCGCGATCATAGACGAGGCTAACGCACTTGAAGCAACCAGAAGATGCGGAACCTACACCGTAGATAAGATCTTCATGACGGAGGATGTCCGGCCAGGCAGGAATACGCAGTGGCTGAATGCGTTTGTCAGGCTGCTGTAATTTCAGAGTGTAAGGTACCAGACCTCGGGATGTAGTGTGGAGGCCAGAACCCCGAAATTTTCGCAGTGCCTATTGCAGGCAGGTGACCAAGGTGAGAAGCGTGCCAGGGCGGTAAGAAATGGATCCAGAGGCATTTTCTTCACGAACGTTCATCATATGAGGGAAGGGATAGAGAATGACAACAGGCAGATTAGAAGCATTTTCAGACGGATGCATTGCGATTTTTATTACAGTTATCCTGCTTACATTTAATTTACCCGGCGATTTTTTCATTATTAAGGGGCGTAGAAGGAAAATTCTGTGCCCCTGGTTTTTAGGCAAGATGGGCCGTAGTCAAAATTTCAGTTCTGAACAACTGTCTCTGCCAGCTTGAACATCTCTTTTGCAGAGAGATCTGTATTGATGCCGTCTAAGGTGTAGAGCAGGTTATCTTTCTCGAAGACAACGCTGCTGGAGATGTATGTTTCTTTTTCCTGATCCGGATCACCATAGGCTATGTTGAAGTAAGGATCGGATGAACTTCTGGCCTTTTCCTCATCGGTGAGTTGGCTTGGGTCAGCAACATAGAGGTTTTCGGTCTGTACAAAATAAAGATCTGTGTTTTCCGTATTTTCTGTTGCCTGATAATGAGTGGGAGCAGAGCTGTCAGTGCTGGATCTCTTCTCAATGGTCAGTGTCAGTTCATTTTCAGAGGCGTCCTTATAGGTGATTTCCATGCCTGGGCGTTTGTTGATCGCATTGCCATTTTCATCGGTGTCGGACACCTTGAGCATGGTGATTCCTGCAAATTTGTAGTCTTCACCAAGAGATTCGGGGACTGCGACAGAACGTCCGAGGGTCTTCTCTGCCTTGCTCAGATCCTTGTAGCTGGTGTAGGTGTACGATGAGGTACTGCTGGTCATCATTTTCCCTGTGATGGTGCCGGTCGCGAGGACAGCGGTGCTGGTGACAGCGATGCAGGCGGCGACAATCACCGCGATCCGGGGCATTTTTCTGCTGAATGCCTTTCTGGGTACTGATGAAAATGCATTGTCGATGCGGGCATCGATTCTCTTCCTGCTGAGATCAGAGGGAAATGCATCTGCTACGACCTTGCTCATCTCGTTTCTGATGTCGAGTTCTTCGTTTTTGTTATACATGATTAAATACCTCCTCCGGGCAAAATGTGTGATTCTCATTCAGGATCTGTTTCAGTTTTTTGCGGGCGTGATGGAGCCGGGATTTGACTGTCCCTGTAAGGGTGCCCGTGACCTCCGCGATCTCCGGAATGGACAGCTCATTGTAGTAGTAGAGGACCAGAACCTGGCGGTGCTTTGGATCCAGTTTCTGAAGGCTCCGGACCATTTCTGTGTGTTCCCATGAATCGATAGAGGTGGACTCCGTTGAATTTTCCTGGGAGGCCATGGCATCAGCTTTGGCAAGGATGTCTTCATCGGCGGTCTCCCGGTTGCTTTTCTCTCTCAGGCTGAATATGCTGTGCAGCATGATTTTATAGAGCCATGGGCGGATCCGCTCCGGATCCCTTATGTCCTGCATGTGCAGGAAGACTACTACAAATGTTTCCTGGAGGACGTCTTCTGCGTCACAGGAATTTCCCAGCATGAGGCAGGCACTCCTGTAGAGCTCAAGGTGATAGGCCTCGTAGAACTTGTCAAAAGCCGCTCTGTCGCCCTTTTTTATTTGGTTCACTGTTTTTATTATTTCGTCAGCCAACGATTGATCTCCTTTGCGGTATTGATGCATCTACTATATAAGAGTGAGGCTAGGGAGAAAAGGTTCAAATTATTTGAGGAATTTTAAACGTCCAGCACCGCTTGAACTTTTTCTCGTTCGGGTTTGGTGTCCTGTTCTGTAAGCAAGAGATAAGAATCACTACAGGGCGAGGAGAGGAAAGCCTGGAGATCATGGACAAAGACTGTGCGTCGGTCGTAAGGAAGTTCCAGACGTTCTGCCATCACTTGGACCGCGTTACAGTTCACGGGGCACGCCGGCGCGGAGCACAAAGGCCTTCTTCCGGAGCGCATTCGATTTTCGCCGCCTGC
>OMTP01000100.1 GCA_900313955.1 uncultured Lachnospiraceae bacterium
AATGTACGGCGAGTTTAGTAATGAGCGTTTTTCCAACCCAAATGTAATTTAGGAGGTGAGGAAAATGCAGCTAAATTATAAGCCGGCAAGTGATGGCAGGCTTAAATGTAAGTCTGCCATTTATCATGTGGAGTCAAAGTATCAGGAAAAAGAACTTAAGTCAGTATTTCTGTCATTAAAGGCAAATGTATGCGACTTAAACCCTGCGCTGATTACAAAGTGCATTACCGGTACTGAGCAGGACTTCATCATGCTTATGAACCGGGCTGGCGATTACCTAGCAAGGCATCATCCTGATTTGCAGGAAGATATGCGAAAGACGCTGATGGAAATGCTTAGCGATGCAGTGTTTGGGTATTACGTCCTTACACCGCTGATCCTATCAAAAGAGGTATCGGATATTAAGGTTTTGGCGTATGACCACATTGTTGTAAAGGCAAACGGGCAAAGGTACTTGACGGATGTGAGCTTTGATTCGGAAGAGGATTACAGGACATGGTATGACAGAATCCTTCGCATTCACAGGCTTGGTAAGTCGGAAGAATATGCCTTAAACCATTGTACGGACAGAAAAGGTGTGGATGCTTTTTATCTTCGAATTGATGTGCAGCTATCCTGCATTACATCAACAGAGATAAATAACCTGCATATCCGTAAGATGCCAAAGGAAAAGCTTTCATGGGAGTACCTGAAAGATAACGGCATGCTAGATGATGCAGCGATGGATTATCTGAAAGATCGTATTCTTGGTGGATATGGATTCTTGATATCCGGTCGAGGCGGATCCGGAAAATCCACGTTACTTAACAATATGCTGGACTGGATCCCATTTGATGAGTCCGTACTGGTATCGCAGGAATCCGATGAGCTTTATTCCAATGTGCATCCGCAGATACAGTTCGAACACACCATGACGGTTAGAAAGAATGATGTTGTTACGGATTTTACATTGGAGGATGAGTTAAGGCTTGGATTATTACAGGACATTGATAATTTCGTTATCGGCGAGATCAAGGGCGGAGAAGCACTTCATGTGTTTACTACAGCCATGAGCACCGGCGCGAGGTTCTTTGGAACGATTCACAGTAACGATGCCAGAACCAGCGTTAGAAGACTTGTACAGTGTGCGAGATATGTAAGCGACTATCCCATGGAAACATTGGAAGAGATGCTTTCTGCAATGCCATTTGTACTTATCCATATGAGTAGGTTTTCGATTGATGAGATTGTGGAGATAGAGGGCTGGGATGCAAAAGCAGGAAAGCTTATATTCCACGAAGTATACAGGAAGGAGCAAGGGAATTGATACAGGAAGTAATGCTTATAACGGTTGCGATAACAGTAGCGTTTATGGTGCTTTGTTTTGCAACAGATCTTAGGGAGAGGATGATATACGCCTTTCCTTGCATGACATTGATAGCGCTTTGGGCTGTGCTTGGAGTGATAAGTACCGGGCAGTTTATGCTGATTGGAATTGCAATCTCAGTGCATTTGGCAATTTATTTTGCACTTAAGATCACAGGAATCTGGGGAGATGGCGACAGCGATGTTTTTTTGCTTTACGGAATGATTTTTATGACCATGATGCTTACGGGCAAGTATGAAATCGGAATAACGATGTATATGATCCTAGAGCTTATCGGAATGGTGTTTGCACTTGTTGTTTCGTTTGTTGTGGCACTAATAGAAGCGAAGATCAAAGGACAGAAGCTTACAAAGAAAAGCTCCGTTGCCGTAGTTCCGGGCTTTGCAGTCGTAATCATTCTTATGGTTGTAAAGATGGTCTTTTGGAGGTGATTTGATGACAGAGCAAGCCATTATTAAGCAGTCACTAAACGGTATGGCTCAGATTATCAATGCCATCCCCGGTGAGACTTATGCAAATAAGGAAGCAGAAACACTTCTTATCATGCAGCACCGGTTACCAGAAAGTGACCTGAAAAAACAGATTGAGATATATAATGCGATATTTGCCAAGCGGGGCGGGGCAAGCATTTCTGATATTACAGACAGTGCGATTGCTTATGTAAAGATTAAGGTTCTATCAGAGGCAGAGCTATTGGATTTTGATGCCAAGAGTCTTCGTGATCTGATAAAGGAGTGCAGGGTCAATATTGATAAGACCACAAATATCCTTAGGCTTTCAAAGACGCATCTGCTTACTGCGGATGAATTTCAGAAGGAAAAAATCGAAAAGATAGCAAAGAAGAATGAGGCATTTATTTCAGCTTTGGAAGAAGTGATTGCTGAGGTTGAAAAGAGAATTGAGCGAATGCCAAAGCCTCTTGAACTGCCGGAGCAGGAATTTGATTTTGCGGATGAAGATAAAGAAGCCAAAAAGCCGGTGCAAGATAAACCAATACAGCCGAAGGCTTCCGTTACAGAACGAATCCAAAAGTTTATATCTTCCGGGCGTGAAAAGCGTGAGATGGAAGAGAGACTTAAGGATGTTGAAAAAGAAGATGCCGAGACCGGATGTAAGGAGATCCCATTCTATGACAAAACGCTTTATGCAACGGAGGTTATGCCTTGCAAGGATTTTGGATGCTACAGCCTGCTTAAAAGAAAAGACAATGTGTACTTTGGCCTTACAAAGAATCTGAAGGAAAAGGTTTATGACAACAAAGACCAGAGCTTGATTGAGCTTACGGAGATAACGGAAGAGTTCTTGCAGTTTATGACGGCGGATGTTCTGACAGAAGAGTATGAGCTACATGTTTTTACTGAAGATGAAAAATTCGGGATGCGTATGTATTTCAACTTCGTATCCAAGTGCTTTGAAAAGCATATCGGAAATACACTTACGGTTTCGGAATACCTGGCATTTAAGCGTTATTATAACCGGCTTGTCAGGGAAGTGATGAGACTTGATGAAGAAAAGCATAGGAACTATTATCGGGCACTCCCGATAGCGGAGGATTACATGGAGCTTATGGCTTCTTACAACATGGTTCTTAGCGAAAACAAGCGTGAAATCGTGGAAGGAATCATCGCAGGCAAAACGGATGCATACGTGGAGAATCTGGATCTTATCATAGAGCATCACATCGTTGATGAGGAAGCTAAGAAGGATCTGTTGCTGTTAAAGGAGCGGATTATCTATTTTGCAGACGAGGATCACTTTTGCAAACTGGATAAAGAACAGGAGCCTGATAAAGCGAAAACTGTGCAGGTACTTCCGGCAGGATTTATTACGCAGATGCCAATGTTTCAACAGGCAGGAGCACCACTTATCGGAAATATGTATTTTACGCTTCAGTGTCTGAATGAAAACCGGGAAGTTGTGGATGAAGCTTATTTTGCGACAGCAAACATGCCACAGGCAATGGAAGATTACAGAAATAAAGAAGCATATATCAAGCGATTTGGCTTGATTCAGGATGGGCGGTTTGTACCGCTGTTAAGTTCAGAAGGAGGAAGTGAACATGAAGAATAACTCATTGATTATTATGATAGCCGTAGTTTTTGCAGTAACCATAGCTGTAGCACTTATTATTCGCGTGATCTTTTTGGATAAGTACACGGAAGAAAAAGTCCCGAAGGAAGTGATCACGGCTGCCAGTGAAGAAGTTGCCGAAGAAAACACCAAGGAACCTGAAGATATTATTTCCGAAGATGTAAAGGAAGACTATGCAGGTGCTGAGAATGCTGTAGTAGAGCTTGTGGAGAGAACTACGATTGAAGGAAATGGCGAATTTGAAACAGTGTATGACAGATACATTGTCTCGGATGTGAACTTCACGAAAAAAAACGATGTGACAAAGGATTACCATGAAGCACTTGCAAATAGCGAAGGCGAGATTTGGGACGGTACTGAGATTTCATTTCATGAAGCTTTCGATATGTCCTATACCGGACTTGATGGATGGAAGTTATATGAGGAACTGATTAAGCAGTGTGGATTCTCTACAGACTTTAATGACGTGACATTTGACGAAGAAAGCCATGATCTTACCGGTCAAAACCTTTATGTCTATAATGGCAAAAATGACGTGATAGATAAGCTTTTATGGGGTGAAACCTACGATGAGATTTTGGACAGCAAGGTTTGTTATCAGCTTACGGAAAACGAAAAGATGCCGGAGTATTTTTCAGCGACAGTAAGCTATAAATATCACGAGCAGGTAATCACAAAGAGCCTGTATTTATCGGTTTCCATAGTTAGCGGAAAGGAGGGCTAAGATGCGGTGGATGAAAAGAATAGTGTGTACTTTAATGCTGGTGGTAGGAATGATGTTATCCTTTTCAACCACGGCATTTGCAGATGATGTAGGAGATACCGGTGGTACGGATGGTGGAGGAAGTGGAACCAATGTATATACCTTTTACTATTCCTATGATTACGGCAAAGATGCGATTGTGCTGACGGTTAATTGTCTTCGTCCAATCAATGATTTTGGAAACAGTACCAGTCATACGTTTGGCAGTGCATCTGATAACACCTACATTCCGTCAAGTAATCCAAGGCTTGGTTCATCTTTGGAAAGCGCTATCTCTGCCATGAATTCAGCAGGCGGATACAATCTGTCTATAAGTGATGTGAAGGCAAAACTTAACAATCTTGGTTATTACGATGGAGGGAATGGAATCTGGAGAAGAACCGGAGGTTATCTTACTTACATTGATGCGGTAAAGATCAGACCGAAGAAACATACTGTTCACTATGATGCTAACGGCGGTACCGGAGCACCTTCGGATCAGACAAAGCAGGAGGGAATTCCCCTTACGTTAAGAACAAAGAAGCCGACAAGGACAGGATGGACTTTTAAGTATTGGGTAGCAAGTATCGGTGGTCATTATAATCCCGGTGGCAGCTATACCCATGATCAGGATGGCGGTGTAGTTACCATGAAGGCACATTGGAAAGATGAAACGGCACCAAGTCTTGCGGATTTTTATGCTATTCCAAATTACTGGAGTGCTGGTAACGGTACGATAGGCTTTACCGTGCAGGATGAAGGAAGCGGTATCACATCCATTGTGCTGGAACGATATTCCTATGTAACAAGAAGCTGGAATACAGTAAGAACATGGTCATATGGCGGCACGACATCCGTAATATCAAAGACATTGTCAGAGACAAGCGAAGGCGTATTTAAGTATCGCCTGACTGTAACGGATAAGGCTGGAAATTCCGCTACACGTACATCTGATACAATTTATCTGGATCACAGTAACCCGGTACTTTATGGCATGGAGAATACCAATACAGAGTGGACGAATATCGCTCCGGTAATCAATGTCAGTGCGACAGATTATTTGTATGGCACAACCTATACCGGTTCTGATCTTTCAAGTGTTGAGATATTTGATGATTCGGGAAGATGCGTGGCGGATGGCATTCGTTCGGCGGTATATACGCTGGAACCAAGATACGAGGGTATCCATGCTTGGAGAATCGTTGCTACAGATAATGTGGGACATACTTCCTCTGCGTCCGTAACGACAAAATATGATATTACGAAACCGGGGATTGATGGAACGGAGATAACCTATGTATTGCCGGATGGCACTTATGTATCCGGGTATTGTCAGGATAACATTATCAATCAGCATATTGATGATGAGACTTGGCGAAGTCCCAACAGCCCCAATGTAAGCTCCGGGCTTAAAAGTGTGATTCTTTATCGTGTAACCGGAAGAAGCAGGGAGTCAATCTGGTCAGATCAGACGAGAGCGACCTTCGGCTACAGCAACACCCATAGTGCATTTAATATGTATTATGAGATTCAGCGTACTGAGAGAACGGCAAGCTATTACGAGATTATTGTTACGGATTTTGCAGGGAATATCACACGAAAGAAGCTGACGAGCCAGTACAGTTTGCTTACGTGGTTCCATACCAGCATTGATAGAAGCAGTTATGAATAAATATTTAGAACCCCTTCTGCGATTTGCAGGAGGGATTTTTGCGACATACTGTTGACGCTTTTTCAATGTGGTCTGTGCTACACTGCGGTTACAAAGCAAGGAGGTAACGGCTATGGTCTATCGTATAACTGTTAATGGTAAGAGAAAATATACTGAGGTACTTATTAAAGAGTATAGTCTCGAAGCAGATAATTTGGCGAGGGAAGAGATTATCCGTCATTTTCTGGATGATGAAGGAGCAGAAAATGTGAATATAGAGACAACGCCGGAAGAGGTACGAAGATTTTGCAAGGAGGGCAAATGATGGATTATCACTTAATGTATAACGATCTAGTGGATAAGACAGCGGCTGTTTTTGCTGATAATGATGAAGCCTTAAACCGTATTCACAGGATGATAGGCTACCATTCCATGCAGATCATAGAAAGGGCAGATGAGCGTGAACTGCTGGTCAGAGAGACAAGTAAGAAATTCCGTGTAGTATGTGGTTTTCTCAGGGATTTCATAGAGAGGAATTATGTCAGCAGGATAAAGCCGTTCAGAAGTTATTCGGGGCTGCTTCAGGCCTATGACCTGATTGAGCGATTCATGGGAGCGGAACTGGCACCGCTTATGTTGGAGGGGATAATCTCCATGAGTCTTGCGGGGGAAAAGCTGCCTGCTCAGAATCTGTTCCGGCTTTTTATTTATGATGCACCGGCAGATAAGAATGTTGCTTTGCAGCGGCTTGTGATATTCATCAGATCCCTCGAAGAGACGAAACGTTTCAATGAAGCCCGTGGAGCATGGGGAAGCGACGACCAGTCTCTGGGTGATTATTACTGCGGATGGTTCATGGATGCGGATATAACAGAATGGGATGATATGGATTCAATGCTTTTGGCAATCCGTGATGAGGATGCTTACAAGTGGTATCTGAGAAGCCTGATCTATCCGATCGTCATGCAGAAATTCGATAATACTGTTTTTGAATCGCAGGGTGTAAAGAGCGACAGCTGGAGCAGGGCATGGGAGAAGATAAAGAATATCCCTGACATTGATGGAGATACGATTACGGTCGGAGAAAGCAAATATTCTCTGGAAAATGAAGGCACCATAAAGATGATCATCAAGGATGCGTATAGGCAGTACTATACGGATGCGCTTCACATGTATCATCCAATGTGGATTTTTGGAAGCGAGCTGTACTGGGATGTGCTTTTTGACTATCTGAACAATTTCCAGCAGGACTTTGAACTGTATCAGATGCAGCAGATGATGGAGGCTTTATGAAAGATTTTATTTTTGCAATAGGCGGGATCGCACTGATCTGCTTAGGAGTATGGTTGTTCTTCAAATTGATATTTCATCCGGTACTGTTTGAACTTGAACTTAGAAACAGGGGAATAAAAGGAATCTCATATGTTATGACCGCAATCCAGCTTGCCGGTATCATCGCTATGTATGTGTGCTACAACGACCGGAATCAGAATGGAGTAGATGCCGCAATTGGATTCACTTTCATTGCCTTTGTTGTGGCTGCGATATTCGCAGCAAAAAGAGCTAAAAAGCTTCTTCTAACAGGAAAAGATAAATGGCAGCTTATTTTGGCACAGGTATTTTCGCCGCTAACGATTGTATTTGTGATCCTGCTTGCAAGTCTGGTACTGGAAAAAATCGGGAAGATTCTTTCGGGTGATTCAGATAATGATGAGTGAGACCATATATTTCTTAGGAGGTAATTGTGCAGTGAAAGGTATTGATGAAGGCGATGCTTTTGCAAACAGTGCTGCCGTGGGCATCAGTAAAGGATCTATTGGCGAATTGGAACATCTTCTTGACAAAGGAAATGTCATGATCGAATGGGGAAAGATTGTGTCGTGTATGAGTGATGAGGAGCTGGCGATATTATCCACAGGAATGACATGCAAGGGAAGGCATTTTCTTTTGGCGGGGCTTGCGGATGAACGACTTTCGATGGTGGCAAAGATGACGAAACTAATGGGAAACGATATGAAATATCCTGCAGCAGCTATAGCTCAGAGAATTATAGAAAAAATGAGAGATGGATGACAATACTGTTGTCGCCTTGAATTGATACAGTATAGAAAAAAACAAGGAGGTCACTATATGCTGTCAAAAGAAATCACAGATATTGAAACAAAGGATGGCCAGCTGATTGTAATTGCTGGCAGACCCAGTATGGGAAAAACAACATCTATGCTAAACCAGGTTAAGCCCTTATGTGGTGAAAAAAATAAAAAGGTTCTTGTGTTTTCTTTGGAAGAGCCAAAAGAGAAAACTGCGGAAAGGTTGGTGTCACTTTGCGGGAATGTGGATCATACGAAGATGTATTCCGGCAATCTTGATGACGATAATTGGAGAAATATTATTGGTGCCTCTAATTTTATTTCTGGCTGGAATCTGGTGATCGATGACGATGTAGATCCACCCGTTGAGCGTCTCTGTGAAAAAATAGGATAATGAAAAGGGAGAAAAATATCTCGATAGTTTTTATCGATTATATACAGCTGGTCGGTTGCAATCATAAAGTGAAGTCTCGCAAAGAGGAAATGACTTATATAGTGTCAAAATTAAAGAAACTCGCTGTTGAGCTATATATTCCTATTGTCATTCTGTCGCAATTATCAAGAGCATGTGAGAACCGGAAAGATCATCATCCAGTGTTATCGGATATTCGTGAAACTGCTTTGAAATCGGAGAATGTAGATACAGTTCTGCTGCTATATAGAGATGGTTACTATCATTGTGATTCATCAAATGGATACGGATGTGATCCAATGGATGCAGAAGTAATTGTCGCTAAGTATTCCAACATGCAAGGGGAACCATTAACGGTTCATAAAAAATTTAGCATAGAAAAAGGATGGTATTAGAGGAGGGCTTTATATGTTGTCAAAAGAATCTGGAAAAGAGTTAATGAAATACCAGGTCAATTATGTAGTAGTCGATATAGAAACAACGGGTATAGCTGCTGATAAAGATGAAATAATTCAGATATCAGCGGTTAAAGTGAATAGCGAAGATATAATTGGGGAATTTAATTCCTTCGTTAATCCAAATGTCCCGATTCCGCCGGAAGTAAGCAAACTGACTGGTATTACCGACATTACGGTTGAACATAGCCCTGTTATTAAGGGTGTTCTCTCAGATTTTCTGGACTTTATTGGAGATGATGTTCTTGTATGCCATAACGCTCCTTTTATTCTCGGGTTTTTGAACAGTGCAGCAAAGGAGCAGTTTGGAAAAGTAATTGGGAATGATTATATAGATACCAACCATATTGCAGGGAAAAGACTTCCCAAGGGACAACGCCGTTTTGTATCGGCACTTGCAGATTACTATGGAATAGACATCGAAGATGATTCTGACCTGCTGGCAGATTGCCATGTAGTTAAGAAAATATACGAATGCTTATTCCATAGGCGTAAGGCAAGTGCTGATGGTGTCATAGAGCTTCATTGTCATACAAAGATGTCAGAGGGGAAAGGTCTTATCGCACCGGAAGAACTGGTACGATATGCATACGATAAGGGGTACAAGTCAATAGCGATCACAGATTGCGGTAATGTGCAGGCATTCCCGGAAGTTTACCAAACTTGGCTTAAGATGTGGAACGAATATGAAGAAGGATGCCGTCAGATGGGTATTGAGGCTGATAAGAATGATTTCCTGAAAGTGATTTATGGATTAGAAGGAAATCTCCTTGCGGAAGATGGAAACGTGTTTCCGATATTGCTCTATGCAAAGAATGATGTCGGCATAAAAAATCTGTATAAGATCGTTACTGCGTCGAATCTGGAATACTATGAAAAAATGCCCTTGATACCAAGGGAATACCTTGATGAGCATAGGGACGGTCTGATAGTGAGCAACTTGCCGGATAAGCTGTTTGATGACAGGGCTTTTATAGCAGACCAGGTTGAATATGTAAAGCCGCTTCGTGAGGGAAGGTTTATCCCGGAATATCCTAACGCAGACGAAGAGCTTACAAATACATGCTCAGAGAGAGCGAAAGAGCTTTTTGGTGACAGTCCGGATTTTGAAGTTAGAAAGCGTATGGAACGGGAGCTTAATGCCATTAAGCAAAACGGATACTCTGGAATATACATGATGTGGCGGCAACTTGTCAGAAAATCTCTGGACGAAGGATATCCGACCGGAATAAGGGGATCGGTGGGTTCTTCTTTCGTGGCTTATCTCTGCGGAATAACCGATATTAATCCCCTTTCAAAGGAAAATGGAGGACATCAGATCCCGGTGGAAGTATTTATGGGCTTAGACCTTGACAAGGAACCGGATATTGATATCAACTTTGGATCTAATATCAGAGATGTGATACAGGAATATGTCAGTGAATTGCCCGGCATTGGGGAGACCTGTCATGCAGGTACAATAACCACAATGTTTGAGAAAACCGCTCGGAGGAAAGTCGAAGGTTTTTATGAAGAGAACGGTTTGACGATGCCGGAGGAGCAGGAGATCAATCGGATTATTGATAAGCTTGTGGGCGTGAAGACGAGAAATGGCGTTCATCCCGGTGGCATTATTGTATGCCCTGAGGGCGAGGAATTGGTGTCCTTTACTCCGCTTACACGTCCGTTCCCGGGAAAATGCGTAACAACGGAATTTGATTATCACAGCATCGATGATAATTTGCTGAAGCTGGATATACTTGGACATATACAGTACGACGTGCTTCATGTTTTAAAGAAAAAGACAGGTGTTAGTCTTAAGGATATCCCACTTGAAGATGAAAAGGTACTGAAGATGCTATGCGATGTGGAGTGCGAAGAAATAAAGGACTTTCCGGAGTTCGGCAGCGAATACACAAGGGCGATGATAAAGGTAGCGAAGCCGGAGACATTTGATGATTTGGTCAAAATATCAGCTCTTAGTCATGGAACGGAAGTCTGGTATGGAAATCAGATGGAGCTAATCGAGAGCGGTCAGATTGGGCTGTCTGATTGCATAGCTTCAAGGGATGATATCATGCTCTACCTCATGAATATGACCATGCCGAAAGCGGATGCGTACAGGATTATGGAATCGGTCAGAAAAGGAAAGGGTCTGACCGACGAACAGAAGCAGGTGATGAAAGAGATAGGGGTGTCTGAATGGTATATAAAAGTATGCGAAAAAATCCGATACCTGTTCCCGAAGTCACATGCTGTTTCCTATACGATGTTAGCTGTGCGGCTGGCATATTATATGGTTTATTATCCGGATGAGTATTCTGAAGCTTTATTAGAGGTTGGCTGATCAGATATCCATCAGCTCGCCGGTGTATTCATCGTATTCAAAGAGGAATGCTTTATATTTTCTCTCATAGTATATTTTGAATCCGGCACGGTTCAGCTCTTCAAAGTCCCGTTGCCGGGTTCTTTCGTTACTGTCAGGGAATAGTTCGTAGTACCCGGCTTTGAGATCCGGAAGTTCGGGAAAGTCAGGCTTGTCGGGTACTTCTTCTGGAGGATATTGCTCCGGATCATTAAGAGAATCCTGAAGAGCATCCTCATATTCTTCCAGCAGATCCTCATAAATGTGAAGAGTATCGACGCTGATATGGGGGAATGACCAGATCAGTGTTCCGATGCGGTATAAACGAAGGAGATGAGATCTGCGACGATCGGGAGCAGTTTCATCAAATATGGCATCATCTGTCTTTATATAATTGTTGTTTGCACGGTCAAGCTTAACATTAAGAAGGCCGCTGTCTTTTATGTCCTTAAGATCGCGCTGAAGCATACGCCTTGATATATCAAATTCCCTCATGATATCATCCGGTCCGATTATCTTTGAGGCGGTAAGACGGTAGTATATTTTAAGCTGTCTGGTCATTTTTGAAAGCCGGTCTTTTTCCATATGAATATAAATCCTTTGACTAAGCGATACGAATGTAATATACTGAATTATACGACATACCCTTGACGCAAATCAAGAGTATATTGTGATAAGATACGATCACAAGAAAGGAGCGCAGGGTTATGAAGATAAGGTCGGTTAAAGCAAAATATGAATTACAGGTGGCACCTAAACTCAAAATCTGCTTTGAGATTGACCAGGATGAAGCAGTGTGCGAGAGTAGATGCCTTAGTTTTGATCCGGAATCTGAGGATTATGGGCTTATAGGTATGCTTAGCATATATGATGAGGCAGAAGACGGGCTTGTTCGGTCTTGGGAAGAAAAGATTGATCTTCGGGAAAAATTACGATACGGCTTTATGGATGAGCTGATAGAAAAAGCCATATTTGACCGCACGAAGGCAATATGTGCCGATTCGGATGAAATGATAGGAAACTACAGAGTGGATGATCCGTCAGTAGTTTGGCTTGGCAGTTGGGAATCCTTTAAGAAAGTGGTTCGTGGATGGGCTATACATGATCGTAAAATTTTTTCCGGAGAGATTTATGTAGAAAAAGAAAATGGAGAAAGTGTTGGGATTCATCTTCCTGAAAATGCAGATTTTGTCAAAGAATTTGAAGGGAAAGCATTTGCAGATGTGCTTGAAGAAATAGAGAGTTGTTTGTAAGGAGAAGGCTATGGCTGCAAATATTAAAGTATACCAGGGAGATCAGATTGGCGGGTGTATTACTGTTATCGCTACTGACAAAACCAAAATAGTAATTGATTTCGGGGAGAATCTTCCGGGAGCTGATAAGGAATCTAACATCGAATTCAATTGGAAAGAAGAGAAGGTAGATGCTGTTTTCTTCACACATTACCATGGGGATCACATCGGCAGGTTTATGGAGATACCGGGTGATGTTGACCTGTATATGGGGGAAGTGACCTTTAAAGTTATGCTGAATATCCGCAGGGCTATCAAAGATGAAGCAGCTGTGGCGAAACTAACGGAACGATTTGAAAATGGATCCATTACTTTTATAGAGAGAGCGGTGCCGGTTCGTATAAACGATGATGTGGTTGTAACCGGTTATGAGGTGGATCATTCCGCATATGATGCATTTATGTATCTTGTGGAGGCAGACGGCACAAACATCCTTCATACTGGAGATTTCAGAGATCACGGTCACAGAGGGCATACATTTAAGAATGGCAAAGATCACAACACCATGCTGGATGTGATTAAATACTATGTCCATAAGAACGGCAGAAAAGTGGATGTTCTCATCACGGAAGGAACAATGATGGGAGAAAGGGCAGACGAAGAAAAGTTCTCTGAAAAAGACATGCTTGCTTGGGCTAAAGAGTATTTTAAGGAACACCGACATATCTTTTTGAAAGTGTCTTCCACAAATGTCGATACCCTTGCAAGCTTTTATCAGGCGGCCAAAGCAAACGGGATGGCTATGTATGCCAACAGCTATATTCTGAAACAGTTTAGAGTATATAGGACAGCAGGCAGGAAACATGGCACAAGAATGTACGATTTCTGGGATGCAAAGCAGATCCCTTTTATCTCAGACAGAGACGATGCTGACAACACTGAGACATTCCAGATACTTGATGATATGCGAAAGAATGGGTTTGTTGCTATTGTAGGTGAATATGATCATTATGAGAAGGTGATGGACGAACTGGCTGATGTGAATCCGGAAATGATCTATTCTATGTGGAACGGATATCTGGATCCTAAGAGGGATGCATACAACGAGAAGTTGGCAAAATTCTGTGAGAAATATCATGCTTTCCAGAAGCATACCAGTGGACACGCATATCCGGGGTTTATTGCACAGGTAATTACAGCGGTTGATCCGCAGCAGATGATCTGGCCGATACATACGGAGAATGCAGAAGGTTTTATGCAGCTGGATATTTCAGATGAGCTGAAAAATAAGGTGAATGAAAGAGTATTACCGTTTATGAGTGCAAATAAATGAGTTGTGCTATACGAGGAGATAGTGACTATGGGTATAGAGGAGAAAAGAAAAGAAGTAATACAATTTTTGCGAAACTATAACTGTGATAGTAATGATTACAAGGCAAAAATAGTCTTGGCCGCTCCTGCATATGGAAATCCAAATGAAATACGTGCATATATGAATGGCGGGAATGTCGGGAAGATAGCTATAAATGAGAAGAGTGTTACTACTGGTATTAAAAGTAAGCAATACTCAAATAAACATAAAGGGAATGTCCCGGATATTGTACATGTACTTGAAAAAGATAGTGGATTTAATGAATCAGATAGATTAGATGCGCTGATTGATACGGAATATCTAAGGTATGCACAAGAGGCAACTACTACCTATTCTGTAAAGAACAATAATAATTCTGATAAAGAAAGATCAATAGAGACACTGATTATGGATTTTAGAAATCAGCGATTTGGAAATGCCGCTATTGATATGGAAATGCAGTATTCAGCAAAAGACCATTTTGGATGGACTAGACATAAAAAGCCGGGTCGTGAGTATCTGAGTTCTATGGAATATAGAAATCATATTTGGTACAACGAGGATTATTTCCCTGATTCGGCTGAAACAAAAAGCCCTAGAGTGGATTTGATGATTTTGAATAGTGATGGCATTGGATTTGTTGAACTCAAAGTTGATAATGAGAATTGCGATAATTTGTCGAGTCATATCAGTCATATGAGTTATATATTGTCTCATCAAGAAGTTTTTATCGAAGACGTAATTAGAAGGCTATCTGTGCTGAAAGAGTTTAATCTTCTTGAAGAAGAAATGCGACCTAACATAGATAAATGGGAAAAAAATCATCAAATATGGTGTGGAATCCTGTTTGTTGGTAGTAAAGATAAATTGACTGAAGCAAAGCAGATGATTAATAAAGAGTTAAACGATAATCAATGCATAAGGTGCTGCTTTGTTGATACCAGAGTCGTTAAGGCGGGCAAATTGGATATGAGAAGTGATATTTTTGTGAATAAGGCTACGTTTGTTTCTCCTGATTATTACGGAGAAAGGTTTAGTGCATAATAGACAGTGAAATATGGAATATTGAATTTAAAGGAATATCGAACGTTATGTACTGGATTGCAGGGCAGAGAATAATTGTTTAAATTCAGATTTGGTTACAATACTGTTGTCGCCGCAGTCTGATAACATAGTCGTATAGCACTATAAAACTGTCGGTTACCGGAATGGAGGTTAGGCTATGCGAGAAATTACGCTTATAGGCGCTTATGGCTTGTCGGAAGATCAAGTCGGCATCATTAGAGAAAATATTCCAACAAAGAAATGTGAAGTGATGGATACGGATTGCTTCTCAGATATCGTTGCCTGCGTTGAGATGGCTGATGTTATTATGTGGGATAAGCTTACAGAAGACGATAAAGAGTTGCTGATAGAGTTTTATACAGAGATAGCGCCGTTTTCGGAAACAATGATTCTTATCGGAGAGCCGGATATCCCTGACGATCTTAGAAAAGAGGTGTCCATATATCCGACTTTTGAAGAGTTTTCTGCAAATGCAAAGTATGTACTGTTGGGAGCATATCGTCGCAGCAAGAAAAGTGAAAACTTCAGCGCAACTTTAGCAAACTCCATAATGATCCTTAGCATGATGAGAAAAAAGCCGTATGTCACCACGAAAGAACTTGCCGAGAGATTGGAATTATCCGAGCGAACGGTGCAACGGTATATTGAGACATTGCGTGTTGCGGGAGAATGGATTGAGTATGATATTTCTCACAAGGGATGGACGCTGCAGGAAGGGAAGTCTATTTTGTGGGGCGATTTTTGAGAGGTTTGATATGAAAAAGGGTGTTTTCTGGCTTCTTGAAAATGATATTATTGCATTTCCGTTTGACAGTAACGCTACAGAGGGCATATCAAAAGCCGGTGATAACTATAATCATCGGCTTTTGTGGCAATATGTAAAGCCTGCAAAGTGTAATAAGCCATATGATTATTATCCAAGGGGCAGAGTGGAAATGAGCAATAAGGGAAAACCGCTCATTTATATGAATTGCAACATAGGCGAAGAATATATTCCTGAAATAATGCGCCGGTTTGAAATTATGGAAAAGCCGATTATTCATTATGACGGTAGCAATCATTATAAGAGTCACATAGATCGTGAAGACAATTATAGTAAAGATCAATAATGAAGGATATAGCAGGTGACTATCTGCCAAATCTCCAGAGTTCCCCCTGGGAGATGGGAAGGGGGCTAGGGGGGTAGGAATGGTACCATGAAAAAACAGAACCAAGCCATCAGCTAAAAACCCCTAAAAATCACAACTTCATAACGGATGAGAATAAGAAATCTTCGGAAACCTAAAAATTTCCGGAGATTTTTTTTATTTGGTTTAGTAATGAGCATTTTTTCAACCCAAATGTATTGTGAAGGCGCAGGAGAGATGTAGCTACACCTTCAA
>OMTP01000101.1 GCA_900313955.1 uncultured Lachnospiraceae bacterium
GTTTCACTGTTCAGTTATCAGGCTGCTTTGTGTTTCGTGCTGTCGGATTTATTCGTGACAACGATCAATATTTTAACTCGATCATTTCGGCTTGTCAAGAAGTTTTTTTATTTTCTTCAAAACTTTTTTGGAGGCCTGTATGAAGTTCCCCGCGTCTTTGCGACAGCAAGTAAGAGTTTACGACGAACTGTCTCTCCTGTCAACACATTTTTAAAAGTTTCGTCTATTTCGTTTTACATGGATTTTGCGCAAATCCTTTTGGACTTTGCAATGATGACGCATTGATGCGGCAGAGGCCTGCGTTCGTCTCCCGGCAGGCCTGCGTGTCGGCCCCGGCTCGACGGGATGGAGGCTGACACGCAGGACGGCCGGATATGGCGACTTTGCATGTCGCTGGCAGCGCGGGGCGACACGCAGAAGTAGTGTTTTGAGCCTACTTGCGTGTCAGCACCGTCATGATCCGTAAAACCCCGGCAAGCAGCAATATAGCGCTTAGCCGGGGGAAGATCTTTGCTTCTTACTATTAGAGTTAATTTACGCCCACACAAACCAAAGGAAGATATAGGCGGCAGTTACAGCGACCAGAGTGAAGGGTACGGAGATCTTCATAAATGTTTTCGACGGCACTTCATAGCCGTGGCGGCGCAGCATGCCGACAGCCGCAATATTGGCCGAAGCTCCAATCGGCGTCAGGTTGCCTCCGAGCGTCGCACCGGACAGAAGGCCGAAGTAGAGCAGGTAAGGCTCGATGCCCATCATTCCAGCTATCCCCGTGATGACAGGCAGCATAGCTGATACGTAAGGAATATTGTCGATGAAAGCAGAGATGGCAACAGAACCCCAGACAATAAGCGAATAGAGCGCGAAATAGTTATCACCGCCCACACGCACAAACCAGGCGGCGATCGCATCAATAATTCCCGCATTGCTGATTCCAGCCACAATGATAAAGAGCGATGCGAGAAGAATCAGCGTCTGATAATCGATCTCCTTAACAGCCATCTTCGTCTCGACAAAGCGGCGCGTCTTTCGGATCGAGTGGAAAACAAGAACCAGAGCTCCAATCATGCAGATAATGCCATTTGTCATCGCCGGGCGATGGGGCAGGAAAGACGCGGCAATAAGAGCACCAATCACAGCGACAAGCATAACAGACGGAAAGAGGTCATCAACATGCGTCTTCTCATCCGCTGCCACAGGTTCCTTCATTTTCCGGAAAATGATCATCATGACCGGAACGGTAAACAAAGCTCCCAGCTCAACAGCCCAGAAAATGCCCAGTCTTCCATTCATCCAGAAGAATTCCGCGAAGTTCATATCGGCGTAGGCACCCAGCATAATCGACGTCGTGTCGCCGACCAGGGTCGCCGCCCCCTGCAGGTTGGACGAAACGGCGATGGAAATGACCATAGGCACCGGCGATACTTTCTGCTTCTTGGCGACCGCGATCGCGACCGGTGCGACCATAAGGACCGTCGCCACATTGTCGATAAATGCTGAGACAATGCCCGCAAAGAGGGACAGGTAAATGGTCACCCACATGAGGTTTTTTGAGTGGTCCAGAAGTTCATCGGCGATGCGCAGAGGCATGCCCGAGTAACTGAAATACGAAACAAGCAGCATCATGCCTGTCATCATAAAGATGACGTTAAAATCGACTGTCGTGAAAAAGTCCCGGATGGGGACCAGGCCCGACACAAGAAAGAGCACGGCTCCGGCGAGAGCCGCCCAGGTGCGGTACTTGGACACGAAGATCATGACCAGATAGACCGCAACAAAGACAACAAGAGCAAAAGCTTCCATTTTATTCCTCATCTGATATGCATTTTTGAAGGCTACCAAATCATTATAAAGGAATCGGCTTTCTCTTTCCACTGAAATTCAAATTCTTTGCATAACTCTTCACAAGCCCGTTACTGATCACACGGCAGCCAGTTGCCGCCTCGAAAAAGCATTTCCGGAGCGGATCCTCACGGGGACATCTGCGGGGGAAGTGCTTTTGCGAAGCAGTTCTGGCTGACCAGTGAGCAGTAACCGAGCCCGGTGTCATTTTCAGGAAATTTTTTGTTACTGTTCACTCGTCAGCCAGTTGCTGCCTCGAAAAAGCACTTCCGGAGTGGACCTTTGAGGGGTGGCCGCGAAGGAAGTGCTTTTTCGGGACAGTTCTGGCTGACCTGTGAACAGTAACAATTTTTTACCGAAATTTCACACGTCCCACCTGTATTTATTAACAGACCTTTGATATCCTATGACTGTGGCGATAAAGCACACTTCATCACCACACACTCCATATATTCGTCCCTTCCTTTTTTGCCCGGCTATGCCGGGTTTTTTAGTTGTAAAGTTGTTTGAGTATAATTCTATTCGTCCTTTTGAGATGTAAGTATCCCTAGCCTTTAAAATTTGCCATTTTTATGATAATTCTATTTATGATTTGCCCGCAAAAACCTGACACATGGTCTCAGCCACATGCCTTCATGATGATTCAAATTTCCAGGCGCGGCATGACCTTGCCGTGGGATTCCACCTGCATGCTGTCCATGCGGACGACAAACTCATGCTCCGGGTTATCTTCTTCCTCATCCGGAAGCACACCCATGCGGACGCCCATTTTTTTGAGATATCCTCTTGTATTCCTCTTTTATGAGATCGCACTTATGCTCTTCGTTGTACTTACGCACAGCTGCATGAAATCGGGTAAGGGAGCGTTCAGAAAGAGGCTGCTTTTCAGCACTGGTTGTATGCAGTGCATACTGGAAAGGAACAAAACCGCCACGAAGAAATTCAATGAAATGCTGAGCGGTGAGACCATACGTCCTCATCAGGACTTCAGCGCAGAAATACAGTCGGATACCGGTATTAAGTCTTGATATACATTGCATTATGAGACTGTGTCACAGAAATGCCACGGATGACGTAATATCCATTACACGGAGTGTCTGATGCAAAGGCAAACAGCAGAGAAAGCGCCGCGAAAGCATCTCCTGGGTAGCCAGTCTGTCATACAAGGTGAATGATACGCTGATGGGTGTCAGCAGTATTGAGACGGTGGGATATGGATAGCACGGTCCGACCTTCGGAGGCTCGGTCGAGGGCTTCCATGATCTGCTGCTCGGTGCGGGCATCAAGGCCGGCAGTCATTTCGTCCAGTAGCAATATACCGGGATCGGTAACGATGGCTCTGGCGATGGAGAGAAGCTGGTTCTGACCGTGGGACAGGAGATTTTCCCGGTATGGCTCATGGAGATGGGGGATGAGTTCCTGCAGTCCTGTAAGAGTGAGGGCTTTCGTGCAAGCTTCATCAGTGATGTCTGTGTTGCCGATGGTGATCTGATCTTTTACGGTGCCGGGTACCGCATGGAACTGCTGCTCAACACAGGCAAATACACTTCTCTTTTCTTTGTCCGATATGGTGCGGGGATTGGTGCCGTTCAATGTAACGGTGCCCTCCTGCGGTTCATAGAGGCCCAGTACGAGACGGAAGATCGTGGATTTGCCGGCCCCGGTTCTTCCCATGAGTACGGCATGTTCGCCTTTATGGATATCACGGGAGTAATGGAAAAGGATGTTTTTCTTTCCGTCGTAGGAAAATGTTACATTGTTCAGAGATATGACATCTTTGCTGTGAGCTGGTGTCGGTTCTGTCATTTCCGGCATGTTGAGAAAAGCACGGATTCTTCCAATTCCGGCCATAGCGGACTGAATGGTCTGGATTTCCTTGCCGATGGAATCGAGCGGTGTGAAGATTTTATTGACATAGTTGATTACGGTGACGGCAGTGCCGACTCCGATGCCAAACAGGTCCAGGTAACGGCCCTGCTGTGCGGCAAGTCCCATCATGACTGCAATGACGGCAGAGGAACAGGTCAGGATGACCGGGGAATAGAAGGCATCGTAGAGGTTCGTCTTTTCAATGGCTTCGAAGCTGCGGGCAATAACATGATCATAGCGGTTCTTTGCGAAATCTTCAGCGTTATATACATGGATAGAACGGATGCATGCAGATGTTTCCGGCAGGATGCCCGCGGCATCGGCGGTTGCTTTGCGGTTTTCGCTGTGAGCGGTGAGGATGCGTTTCTGCACAAATCTTGTAAATGCATATAATAATGGGAGCACGATGCATAAAATGAGACCGAGCCCTGGAGATTTCATGAAAATGACGATAACCATGCCGATGTTGTAGAGAAGACCGGTAATGGTAATGGAAATGAGCAATTTCTTTTCTACCGCAAACCAGTACAGAAGACCTTGATCAGGCTTTGCTATCTTCATGGAAATTCACCTCCTGATATGCGGAAATCCTGCGTGGGATTCCTGTTTGGAGCGGGCGGTACAGATGGCTACGCCTGTTAAGTGTAAACCTCCTGTGCGCTTGTATCAACAGATTGTGGGCTGACGATCATGTTCCTCGCAGTAGGCAAGATAATCGTCCACTGAATTACGGAATTTCCGCTCTGCTTCCACAGGTGATGCACCCTCGTAGGTGATTTCATCGCGGATCCCCAACACATGCCCGTGGTAATGGTTACTGTCGAACTCAATATTCCCCACATATCCTTTATAATGTCTGGTCAGCATTTCTTTCTCCTTCTCGACGACAAATTTGTAGATATCCTCTACACTGTGGCAAAAACGCGCCGGAATACATCAAGGTTTCTGCCCGCAGGAATCACAAAAAGAATCGCTTCGAACCTGTCGCGGAACTCTTCTGTCACCTGCTTGCAGGCGCCTGCCACTACACGCGGATCGTTCTTGAAAGCGCCGCAGCCGAATGCGCCAACCACCATAACATCTACGTATTGAGCGGCAGCGACAGTCAGGATATGCCGCGCACGGCTGATGTGAATCTGCCTGAGCTGTTCTCTGCTGACACTGACAGCTTCACCCGCCTGCGGATTGTTGCGATTTGATGGCTGTCCGCGAAGATTCGGAGCAGCGCAGGTAATGACATCCACTTTGTGCCAGTCATCTTTCTCCATGAGAGACGGGTACTTTTCATCTGTTTTGAAGACAACAACGCCCGGTGTGTAGATAAGCGCATCCGTCGCGAGTGGATTGCCCGCATCCCGGTTCTTCCGATAATAAGCATTCCACAGATACTGCTGATTGAGGCACGGATACAGTGTTGATTTAGCGGCACCCTGGTTTCCCATAGCTGTATATTTTTTCTCTATTGCTCCGGTCGGTTTCGAGTATCTGTAGTAATGAGCGTTTTTCTCAGCCTCAATCAATCCGATGACAACAACAGCAATGATAAACACAACGTCCACCGCAGTGATGATTGCTGTAATTTTCAGGACTTTTTTCATTCGAATCCCTTTCCTTTGCCCGCTTGTCTTGTACAAAAAAATTATACTTTAGGTCTGGAAAGAAATCTGAAATATCCAGAGAACGCCAACGACGGCCTTTTAGAAAACAGGACTAGACACAATCATTTAGATTTCTGTACATATGTATCGGGTATACGGATTTTTAACCATA
>OMTP01000106.1 GCA_900313955.1 uncultured Lachnospiraceae bacterium
CACTCCGGAAGTGCTTTTTCGAGGCAGCAACTGGCTGACGAGTGAACAGTAACGGTTACAGGTTACAGTTCACACGTTGGCCAACAGGCGCCATGTGGAAAGCACTTCCGAAGTGGACCTATAGGGGATGTCCGCGGAGGAAGTGCTTTCCACATGGCGCCCTGGGTGACCCGTGAACTGTAACATTTTTTGTGTCGTCCCAGCCTGCTCCGGGCAGGTAAAGTTGTCTAACCTGCGGAAGCATGCTATACTAGGGGACAGCGAAATCGTTTGAGCAAATTGCGTGTTACGGTTCTCACGTCTTAAAGGGGAGGGTTCGGAAAGCACTTCCGGAGCAGATCCTCATGGGAGGTCTGTGGAGGAAGTGCTTTCCGATCCCTCCCTGCTGGCAGACCAGTGAACCGTAGCAATTGCGGGGTGTGAATATGGACAAGCTCTATCATGTGCTACTCGTGGACGACGAGGAAGATATCATTGATGTCATGATGAAGAAGATCGACTGGGAAGATCTGGGTTTTCGCGTCGTGGGGACGGCGACGAACGGGATCAAGGCCCTGGAGATCGCCGAAGAGAGCCAGGTCGATGTGGTCATGACGGACATCCGCATGCCCTACATGGACGGACTTGAGCTCGCGGCAAAACTGAGAAAAGAATTCCCCACCATGAAGATCCTTATCTTCACGGGCTTCGACGAGTTCGAGTACGCCAAGACAGCCGTCCATCTCGAAGTTGAGGAGTACATCTTAAAGCCCGCCAACAAAGAAGAAATGACCCGCGTCTATAAGAAGCTGAAAGAGACCCTGGACGAGGAGAGAAACGAGCGGCAGAGCGTCGAGAAGCTGCAGAAGTACTACATGGACTCCCTGCCCCTCCTCCAGGCCAACTTCTACACCATGCTCATCGAGGGCCAGATCGAGGAGCGCGACCTGGCCAAGAGTCTTCTCGACTACCAGGTGCATTTTGAGGGACCCTACTACGCCTGCATCGTCATACACACTTCCCAGCACAAAGTGCCCGAGGGCATGAGCCCCATGCTCCTCACCATGTCGGTCCAGAAGCAGGCCAGAGACCGCCTTGAAGAAAAGTGGAGAGGAAGAAGCTTCACCTATCTGGGCAACCTGGTTATGATTGTGCAGCTGACGAGGGAGAGCGACCTGTCTCAGCTGACCGATGAGTGCGACCGCTTCTGCAAGTCCGCCCTCCGCATTCTGGGCGCGCATGTCACCATCGGCATAGGCCGCTCCGGCATAAGTCTTTTAGACCTCAAAGATTCCTACGCCGGCGCTAAGGAAGCCGTCTCCTACCGGGCCCTCTACGGGGCCTCCCAGTCCATCAACATCCAGGAGATCGCCCCGACCGAGGCACCTTTGACCATGGAAGATGGCGACATCGATCTCCATGAACTCTTCAAGCAGATCCGCATGGGAACAAAGACAAGCATCGAGGACGCCGCAGGAAAATGCATTTTCCATCTGCAGTCCAGCATGACGACGATGAAACTGCACTCCATCGCCGTGAGGGGCATATTAAGCGAATTTTATACATTTTCCATGAATAACGGCATCGACTTCGACGAGATCTGCGGCATCGAGGATCCCTACCGGGTCATTCCCCAAATGGAGGAGGACAATCTGCACCGCTGGCTCATGGGCGTCAGCCTGGCGCTCAACGAAAAAATGGGCAGCGCCAGAAATTCGGCCACCCATTCCTATGTCGAAAAGGCAAAGGACTACGTCGCGGACCATTACATGGAGGAGGACCTCTCCCTCGACACCATGTGCGCGGCTCTGGGGGTGTCGTCGACCTACTTTTCCTCGGTCTTCAAGAAGGAGACGGGCAGGACTTTCATCAGCTACCTGACCGACTACCGCATGGAGATCGCGCGGCGGCTCCTCATCGAGACGCAGGACAAAAATTACGTCATCGGCAAGAAAGTCGGCTACGCGGACGCCAACTACTTCAGCTATGTCTTTAAGAAGGAGTACGGCACGTCCCCGTCCCGGTACCGCAAGGAGCATATCGATCAGGCATGAAATGGACGAAAAAATTCAGCGAGCGGTGGACCGCCTTCCGGAAGAATTTTCAGCCCTGGGGCATCCAGATGACGACCATGGCGTCCTTCTCGGCCGTCGTCATTTCCATCGCTGTCATTCTGGGCGTCGTTCTGTACATGCGCTTCTCGACAAGTATCCGCGAGACCTCCGTCGAGAGGACCGAGCAGCAGCTGGAGGAGACGGCCTCTTCGCTTGAGGACTACCTGCTCTCCATGCGACAGATCTCCGACTCGGTCTACTACAACATCATCAAAAATTATGACACGGCGGACACCGCCCTCGTAGAGCAGATGAACCTGCTCTACGAGGCCAACCACGACAAAATCCTGACCATCGCCCTCTACAACGAGCAGGGATCCCTGGTCACGGCCCAGCCGGTCGCCTCCCAGAAAGAGGACCCCGACGTCACCCGCCAGATCTGGTTCACCGAGGCCCTGGATCAGGTGGAGAACCTGCATTTTTCGCGCCCCCACATCCAGAACCTCTTCGACGACGGAGGCTACCACTACTACACCGTCATTTCCCTCAGCCGCGAGGTTGAATTTATTCAGAACCGGCGCCCGCGCGTGGGCGTTCTGCTCGTCGATATGAATTTCTCCGCCATCGAGCGCATTTTAAAGCGCATCAATGACACGGAAAATGGCCAGTACTACTATCTGTGCGACAATGCGGGCAACATTGTCTACCACCCGCGGAATATGCAGATCAGCGAGGGGCTCTTTAAAGAAAATGCTTCGGTCGACGGCCGCCGCACGAACGGGGTCTACGACACATCGTTCGGGGGCAAAAACCACAAGGTTGTGGTCAAGACCATCGGCTACACGGGCTGGCGGCTCATCGGCGTCATCCCCCGCTCCGCCCTCACCTACGGCACAAACAACATCCGCTACTTCATCACCATGGTCGTGACCCTGACGCTCATGCTCATGCTGATCGTGAGCCGCCTGGTTGCATCGCGTATTTCCCGTCCCATCCTCCTCCTCAATGACTCGGTCAAAAATTACGAGGCGGGGGAAAAACCGGAGATTTATATCGGCGGCTCGCCTGAGATCCGCCACCTGGGCTCGTCCATCGAGAAGAGTTATCTCAGGATAGACGAGCTTATGCACCAGATTGTCCTCGAGCAAAATGAGCGCCGCAAGAGCGAAATTGACGCCATGCAGAGTCAGATCAACCCGCATTTTCTCTACAACACCCTGGACTCGATCACCTGGATGGTCGAGGGCGAGAAAAATGACGAGGCAGTCTACATGATCTCGCAGCTGGCAAGGCTTCTGCGCATTTCCCTCTCTCACGGCCGCACGATCATCAGCGTCCGAGACGAGATCCAGCACGCCGAGAGCTACATGAACATCCAGAAGATCCGCTACAAGGACAGCTTCAGCTTCTCCATGGACATCGATCCCGCCATAGGGGACATGTGCACGGTCAAGCTCATCATCCAGCCGCTTCTTGAAAATGCCATCAACTACGGCGTCCAGGGCATGGACGACGATGGCGAGATCGCTCTCACGGGGAAAATGACTCCCGCGGGCGATATTGCGATCTCTGTCACCGACAACGGCATGGGCATCCCCGAGGAGGACATTCCCCTTCTCCTCACAAAAAATGACCGCGTCCACCGCCACGGCAACGGGGTCGGCCTCGTCAACGTGGAGCGCCGCATCCGCCTCATCTTCGGCGAGCCCTACGGCCTCACCATAAAAAGCGAGCTCGACGAGGGCACCACTGTCACCATCCTCCTTCCCGCCGTCCCCTTCACCAAAGAGAACTGCGAGAAGCTCGAGAACGGGTGATGTTCGGTCGGAGCCCCTGGGATGCTTCCGTTACTGTTCACGGGTCACCCAGCATCGAGCGACTGGAAAGCGCTTCCTCCGTGGACATCCCCTATAGGTCCACTCCGGAAGCGCTTTCCAATCGCTCTTCTGGCTGACGAGTGAACAGTAACATGGTTCCCGCGGCCCCGCGTGGGAGGTGCCACGGGAACTGTCCCCAGTGGTTCCAAGGAGGTATCATGACAAGTAAGAAACTCTTTATCATCGCGGAGATCACGCTGGCCTTCATCGTGGCCGTCCTGACCGCCCTCTTTCTCATGGGAAGGAGCAATACGAAGAAGAAGAATGTGACGGTCATCGCGAACGGGGTGAAGGACGAGTCGCGATCCGCCTTCCGCTATGGGCTTCGCCAGGCGGCGAAGGACTTCGGCCTCGAGCTGTCCTATGTCGACGCCTCGGACACGCGTGACGCGGATGCCGGCAAGGCACTTCTGGACCGGGAGCTCTCCCTGGGCGTCGACGCCCTCATCATCGAGCCCGGCGTGGGGACGGACACATGGGACATCTACAGCGAGGCCTCCAAAAAGGTTCCGATTATGTTTGTGGGAAATACTCTCTTTGATACGGATGTGGAAAATATTTCCGTCACCGAAGCCGATCAGACGCTTCTCGGCCGCGCCCTGGCCACGAAAATGCTGGAGAGCTACGACAACCATATTTCCGGCAAGCGGATCGGCCTTGTGGGAGAGAATCTCTCCACCCCATGCATGATGGAGAGGCGCGCCGGCGTCATGGATGTCCTCCGGGACACCGGCTGTGAAGTCATCTACAATCTGGCGACGTCTGACGATTCCGCAGATCCTGAGACGTCTCTGGCCTCCCAGCCCCGGGTGGATATTCTCCTCGCGCTCGATACCGCAACATGCGAGGCGGCCGGGGAGGTCTCCTTTCTCGGCAACCTCCACCACGCCACGCTTTTCGGGATCGGAGACTCCATGAAGTCGGTCTCCTTTCTCGACAAGAAGGCCATGCTGGGGCTCGTCGTCCCCGACAGTTTCATGACCGGCTACCAGAGCGTCTCCGAGATCGCGCAGAAACTCAGAAGCAGGTTCTACACCATGCAGAGCCCATCCGTGACCTATAAACCCCTCTCCCGCTCCGACCTCTTCTCCCCCGCCAACCAGGAGATGCTCTTTGCCATGGGCCAGAGCGCGTGACCATGGTTCGTGGAGGAATGTTATGAAAAAAAGATTTGTGAGAACTGTCCTTGTGGGCATCTCCCTCAGCATGAGCCTTGCACTTGCGGGCTGCGGAGAAAAAAAACAGGTGGAGAACAGGCAGCTCAGGGTGGGCATCTGCCTCTATGATCAGAAGGACACGTTTGTGAGTGCCCTGGCGGACTGTTTTCGGGAGGATCTCACGAAAATGGGTCTTGCAAGTACGGATGTGACGGTTGATCTCCGTGACGCCGAGAAGTCTCAGCAGATGCAGGACGACCAGGTGGGCGATCTCATCGATGAGGGCGTCGATGTCCTCTGCATCAATCCGGTCGACCGGGCCTCGCTCTCGGACTGCATCGAGCAGGCGAGAAGTGCCGATGTGCCCATTATCTTCTTCAACCGCGAGCCGGTGGCGGAGGACCTGGGCCAGTGGGACAGGCTCTACTATGTAGGAGCCGATGCCCGCGAATCCGGGAAATTGCAGGGCCAGGTGGCCGCGGACTATGTGAAAGATCACCCCGAGGTCGACAAAAACGGGGACGGCAGAATCCAGTATGTCATTCTCGAGGGCCAGCCCGGCCACCAGGACTCCATTATCCGGACGGAGAAAGTCGAGCCGGCCATGACGGACGAAGGCATTTCCGTCGAGAAGCTGGGGACCGAGGTCGCCAACTGGTCGCGGGCACAGGCCATTTCCCGCATGCAGACTCTGATCTCAGAGTACCACAGCAGTATCGAGATGGTCCTGGCCAACAATGACGACATGGCCATGGGCGCGGCCGACGCCTACAAGAAGCTCAACGTCACCGAGACCGATGTGCCGCCCATTTTCGGTGTCGACGGCACGAAGGCCGGGCTCAATGCCCTCATCGACGGCGCCATCACGGCCACGGTCTACAACGACAAGGAATCCCAGGCCATGATGATGGCCACTCTGGCAGTCAGGGCAGCCCGCGGCGAGGACACATCTTCCCTCCCCCTTGAAAATGGCAAGGCCTACTATGCCCACTACTACAAAGTCACGTCCGACAATGTCAAAGACTTCACAAGCCGCCAGGAGAAAATGAGTCTTGAGGACGTGCTGTCAGGCCCCGCCTAGAGCTCCCTGCCTGCAAAACTCCCCCGACCAGCATACATTTTCAGCCGGTCGGGGGAGTGTGGTCATTTTCTTGAGATCGAGATCTTGTATTCGCCGCCGTAGAGGCCCAGCATAAAGAGCTTGTGCTCCTCTTTCTCGAAGGGAAAGTCCTCAAGCAGGATGCGCGCGCCCCTGGGGGTAGTCACGAAGACGTTGTGAAGGAGAAATGTCTCGGTCTCCTCGCGCTTCAAAAGCTTCCTCGCGCGGTCGGCGACGACGCTTCGGTAAATGCGCTCTTTGGTCGGGCGGATGAAGCCGTCGATGCGGATGTCGCTGAAACTGGGAGCCTTGGCGTCAAGGGCGTCCGCCGTGCCGATGAGGCTGGCCGTGCCGCCCATCTCCATCCTGTGCTTGTCGCCATTTTGCGGAAAACAGAAGAAATCCGTGCGGACAAGTCTCTTTTCTTCGTCGATGACCTCATCTCTCACCCGGCGACAGGTGTAGGTCTGGCCGCCCAGAATAAAATCTTCCGTATATAAATGATTCATGAGCTTCTCGAGGAAGTCGCTTCCCTCAAGCTCCCCCTTGGCCGTGAAGGCCTCGGTAAAATCTCTGTATGCCATTTTCTGAAATCCTCCTAAATCAGCAGAAAGTGATGGCGCGGGGACGCAGCAACTGCTTTCACAGACGGGCGAAGGCAGGGTGAGCCCACTAGCGACGTCCCCGTGGGTTCACCCCAGGACGTACTCGGGGTGGTCTTTCATGTAGTCGATGTATTTGCTGCCCCACTCGCCGATGCAGGCGAGGACGGGGGAGAACTCGCGGCCGATTTCGGTCAGGGAGTACTCGACGCGGGGCGGAACTTCAGGGAAGACCTCGCGGTGGATGAGGCCCTGGGTCTCCAGAAGCTTCAGCTGGGACGAAAGCGTCGCGTGGGTGACATTGGGCATCTTCCTCTGGATCTCGCTGAAGCGCATGGGACCGAAATCATTTAAATAATGAAGGATCAGGATGGACCATTTTCCATCGAGAAGCTTCTGCGCGGTGACATAGGGACATTTTCCAAAGTCCACAAAACCTCTCGCAGCCATGAAAGTATCCTCCTTCATACCTGGTATTTACAAAAACAGGTATTGATTTTTTTCTAAAAACAAATATAATTAACGAAGTACAAAAACTATACCAATTATACTGAACTCATTTTAAAATGCAATCTTTTTTTGGAGTAAGAAGATGAAACGCAAGCCTAAAAAAGCAATGATTGTATCTCTCACGCTGACGGCCGCCATGGCGGCTCTCCTCGCCGGCTATGTCGTCCAGGCGGGCAGCTACACCGGAAAGTACATTTCCGGGACGGTGATCAACGGCGTCGACGTGAGCGGCATGACCGCCTCCGAGGCCAAGGCCGCGATCAGCGAGAAAAATAAAGTGGACAACCTGACCATTACATTTGCCGACGGTACGACAGAGACGATTTCCGGAAGCTCCATCGGCCTTGTGTCCAACTCCGAGGACGAGGAGGTCACGGGCATCCTGGACTCCCAGGACAAGCTGGCCTGGATCGCCGGCCACCTGGGCAGGACCAGCAGCTACACCGTCACAGAGACGAAGTCGTACGACGCGGGCGCGCTCAAGATTCAAATTGACTCCCTCCCGGAGCTTCCTGTGGAAGATGCGACGCTCCCCACGAACGCCCATATGGAGATGGCCGCCGACGGAACCCTCTCGATCGTTCCTGAGACGTCAGGAACCGCCATCGACGAGCCGACCCTTGTGGCCTCTGTGGAAAATGCCTTAAATGAGGGAAAAACTTCTTACACTGTCTCGGGAAATGACTACGCCCAGCCGGCGGTCACGTCTGACGACGAGGATTTGAATACCCAGGTCAATGACTTGAACGGCTTCACCTCGACGGTCATCACCTACACGCTCCACACGGGCGAGACGATGACGCTCGACCGCTCGACCTTGAAGGACTGGCTGTCTGTCCGCGAGGATGATCCGACGTACTACTATATCAATACAGATGTCCTGCAGGAAAAATGCAGGGAGTACGCAGCAGAGATCGCCGCGAAGGACAATGAGGAGAGGACGACCCGCACCTTCCACTCCACGGCGCGTGGAGACGTCGAGGTCTCCGGCAAGGCCTACGGCTACATTGTCGACGAGGACGCGACGGCTGACCAGCTCTACCAGGCCCTTCTGGCCCGCGGCAATCAGTCGCTTACTCCGGTCTACTCCGACAGCTCTCTGGAGAGCGGCGGCATCGGCTCGACGTACATCGAAGTCGACTTGGCAAACCAGCACCTCTGGTACTACGTCGACGGCTCTCTCTACTACGAGTGTGATTTCGTGAGCGGCCTCGCAGGCGACCCTGAGCGCGAGACGCCGACCGGCGTCTACCACATCTTCTCCAAAGAGACCGACCGCGACCTCAAGGGACCCTTAAAGGATGACGGGCAGCCCTCCTATGTCTCCCATGTCGACTTCTGGATGCCTTTCAACGGCAATGTCGGCCTCCACAACGCCCCGTGGCGCAGCTCTTTCGGCGGCAGCATCTACAAGTACAGCGGGTCTCACGGCTGCATCAACCTGAGCTACGACTCCGCGCAGACCATCTACAACGAAGCCTCCGTCGGCACGACCGTCGTGGTCTTCTGATTTGAATATCTTTCCATAGCCAAAGCTCCCCCGACAAACCACATCCCGTGGCTTGTCGGGGGAGCTTTTTTTCCTGCCGGCTGCCCCTTCTCTCCCCCTCCCTGCCTCTTTTCCCGGCCGTCGGGGGAAATCATCACTTTCTGACAAACTGAACGCTCCCCCGACATCGTTGTTGAAATGCGATGCCGGGGGAGTTCCATAGCTCTATCTGCCCGGAGCAGGCAGGGCTATCTGACTTTATGCTCCTGTGGCGTCGATATAATAGTCGAGCAGACGCTCAGACGCAGGCGTATCGAAAGTGAAGAAATCAAGGCTCATATCGAAAACCTGGGTGAAAGCCTCGACGAGATTCTTCTCGCGGATAATGACGGTGTCAAAAGATTCGATATAGGGCACGAGGTAGACCGCATTGTCGGGAATGACGTTGACACTCCAGCCAGCCGGGATGGTAATCTTCTTACTGTCGGCAATGAAGAGGGAGGTGCCAAGGCGGGCCTTAAGCGCAAGCAGAGCCTGATGCATCACCGGGCGCGGCATCGTGACATGAATCCCTATCTCGGAAATGCCATTTTCCTCCACCATTTTCCGGAGCCCATCTGCGGAGATGACTTCGATCGGGTTCGACGCCTGAAGGCCTGTGAAGTAGGAAATGAGGGCGTCCTGCATTTGCGGGGGCATGTAGGCCCGGGCAAGATCCTCGGTCGCAAGGAGGGAGAGACAGGGCGTAGGACCGAACATGCAGATGCCATTTTCCTTAACCAGGGAGAGAATTTCGGCCTGCGTCTCGGCGAGAGTCTTATGCGGGTGCAGAATCTCCTCGGTGAAGGGCAGGCGCTTTTTGAAGGTCTGCCGCAGGATATCGACAAGCTCGGGGGCGCAGGTCACATAGGCGCTGCTGGTCTCAGCGTCGATGAAGAAGGCCTCGTCCTCGGTCAGAATGTAATAGGGATAGAGGATGCCGGTGCCCTGGGCAAGGTCGCTCATGCTGTAGTAGTAGTTGACCTGGCAGTCGGGCGAAAAGACGATGGGCAGCAGGTAGCGCACATAGGGGGCGACGTGGGAGTCAAGGTCGTCGAGCGTGTCCGGGAAGCTGAAGAGGAAATGCACCTCGCGGCCGCCGGGAGCAAGGACGCGCGACGTCGCCACGTAGTAGGCCTCCTCGAGGGGCAGGAAGGCGAAAATCGGGGGCACGCTTCCTCTTCTTGCCTTCTTCAGAAAATGCAGCATGCCCCGGCGGACGTCTGCCGTGCCCTCATACCTTGTCTCAAGCTCTTCCTCCTCCCCGCTGTCGTCGGCAGCTGGCAGATGTAAAATGTCCGTGCTCTCGACGGCTGACTCCATGAACTGGCGGACCAACTCGATGCTGCGGTAGGACATGTAGCCGTAGTGCTCGCGCTCAAAGGCCTTCCTAAGTCTGGTCGTCTCTTCCGCCGGAAAACCGGCGGTCTCCACGATCGTCATCATCTGCGCCCCCGTGGGCAGGCGGTCGCCTTTTAAAAATTTGAAAAATGTCGACCTGTTGATCCCGGTCTCCCGGATCAGTTCATTTTTGGAAATGGGAAGCCTGTCGATCATGCTGTTCAGCATGTCCGCAAATGACATTGCCATGTACTTTTACTCCTGTTCGTGAATACTTTTTTTACAAGTGTATGCGTAAAACAGTAAATTTCAGAGGGTCAGATTTTGCCACTTCTAGTTTACACCCTGCAAACGAGGTATACTTTAGGGGGATGAAAAAGTGTGTGTCACGGATCGTGTGAAGTTACTGTTCACGGGTGGGTCACTTCGGCGCTTCGCACAAAGGCCTTCTTCCTTC
>OMTP01000109.1 GCA_900313955.1 uncultured Lachnospiraceae bacterium
CCTGCTTTTGCGGCGAAAATTACTAAGTGAAGGAAGAAGGCCTTTGTGCGAAGCGCCGAAGTGACCCACCCGTGAACAGTAACTAAAAAGGGGCTGTCGCCTCAGTGAATTTCACTGTTGCGACAGCCCCCTTTCTTTAGCTGCTGATGTCGCTGACGTCGTAGGTCAGGGAGTAGACGGAACCCTCAGCTTCGTCGAAGCGGTTCAGGATTCGCACGATTGCGGTCTCGGCGTTGACCGTGGTGGTATCGGTCAGGATGATCATGTACTGGACTTCGTTGAGCTGAGCCATGATATCGCTCTGGCGGATAGAATGTCGGATGACATCTGCCAAAACAGAGGAAGGAGCAGTGAGATCGTAATCGCTGTCCCTGCCGTGAAGGGTCATGAGCACGAGCTGCACGTCTGTATTGTTTCTCTTGGCGTATTTTTTCAGGAACTGATAGATCTGTCGGAAGCCCTCGCTGTCCGTGCGGAAGGCCCCCTGTCCCTGCGTGTCTCTGTTGAGGAGAAGAGAAAGATTGACGATACCGAGAAGATCGTTGCCTGTGCTTCCCTGCAGCTGATAGTCTTTGTCCTCGTCGATCATCTGAATCATGATATCCGCGAAGTGAGGATCAAACTGCGTCCCTTTTCCGCCTTCGATGATGGACCGAACCTTCTTCTGGTCCATGCGGTTTCGATAGGCTCTGTCGCTTGTCATGGCGTCATAGGCATCCGCGACCGCGATGATACGCGCCTCTTCAGGAATGTCAGTCCCGGCGATGCCGTCGGGGTAGCCCTTGCCGTCATAGCGCTCGTGATGCCATCTGGCTCCGGTGACGATCCAGGGCATCTCCGTCGCGTCCGACAGGATGTCCGCGCCCTGCTGGGGATGCGTCTTGATCACGCTGAATTCCTCGTCGCTCAAGCGGCCGGGCTTTTGGAGGATGCTGTCGGGAATGCCGATTTTGCCAATGTCGTGGACGATGCCCATGTAGAAGAGGCGGCTCTGATAGTCCTCATTTTTCCCATCCCGCTTGGCGATTTCTTTTGCGTACATGGCGACACGGTTGGAGTGACCATTTGTATAAGGATCCTTGGCGTCGACTGCGTTGACAAGCGTTGTGACCAGCTGAATGCCCATTTTCTCATTCTGCTCTCTGGATTTAACGACTTCATCTCTTTGATTTTTGATCTGCACAAGCAGAGCCCGCATGGCGGTGTAGGCGAGAGAGAGAAGAAAGATGAAGAGACCGAATCCGGTCATGAGTCCGCGTCTGTTGTTGACGCTGCGCCACATGTTGATAATTTCAATCAGGGCAGACAGAGACAGGATGCCAATGCCGAAGATGAAAGCCCGCCCCAGATAGGTGGGGTAATGCTTCCTTCGGTCATTGATGGCTGTGCAAATGAGAATCAGGGTTGTCAGTGCCATCTCTGTCTGCATGTATTTCAGCGTGTACATGTAGTTGACAGTATGGGTCACCTGCAGAAGGAAGAGAAGGATAGCCAGGGCCAGATTGAGCGCAGCTGCGGTGTAGTAGATCCTGTGATAGCGATACAACTGCATCTCATTGAGAAAGAGGAGAAGCGGCGTGCAGCACAGAGACAGGCTGATCATGGTCAGATAGAAGCCGACACTCAGATCCTTCATATAAACCTGTCGAAGGACAGATTCACTCACGATCCACAGGGAAATAAGGATGGCGAATGTGCCGATGTGGAAGAGCGACGCCTGTTTTTTGCTGATGGCAAGGAAGGCACCGATGGTGGTCATGAAGAGGCCGAAGATGAGCGACTGCGCGGCGAACATGATGCCCCATCCGGCGCTGCGCATGAGCGACCCCAGAAGTTCTCCATAGGTTCCGACCATGAGGCGGCCGATGTTGGAGGCATATTCGGGAAATTCCCCTGTGTAGGCAATCTCAATGGTCTGCCCGGCGTCCCTTGATGTAAGCGGGATCATGGCACAGTAGGTTGACAGTGTGTTGAGAATACTTTTGTTTTTGATCTTCTCTTTTGTGTAATCGTAATTGTAGGCGACACGGTTTTTGATGGTCACCTTGCAGTCCTGGTGGGCGAGATAGACCAGAAGATAGTCTTTATTTTCAACATCCTCCGGCAGGGTTCCTCTGATGGTAATGCCTTTCGGGTAGCGACTGTCGTTGTTTCTGGGAATTGTGATTGCTTCTCCTGTCTCACTGATCACAAAGCCATCCGTCAACATCTCGGCATCGCCTTTGTAAAAAGAAAAGTCCTCCTGGGGGACGAGCTCCGCCGCCACTGCCAGCACGAAATAGCAGGCAAAGACTGCAGCGAAACACACTTCAACGACCCAGCGGGCCATGGAATGAGTGGATTCCGTCTCCCTCACAGGGATCAGATCATGAAGATCATCTGTATATGCTTTTGCTGATTTACTGTCCGCAGGAGTGCGGCCCTTTCTGTATTCTGCTTTCATATGCCCTACCTCACGTCCGGGGCTGAGCACACGCCCCTCCACTCTAACATAGAATTATAGCAAGTCTCTGCAGGTGAGGCAACTCCCAATCGGGGAGGGGTGTCGCAGAGTTACTGTTCACGGGTGGGTCATTTCGGCGCTTCGCACAAAGGCCTTCTTCCTTCACTTAGTAATTTTCGCCGCAAA
>OMTP01000110.1 GCA_900313955.1 uncultured Lachnospiraceae bacterium
TCTTGGCTTCCTAAATTTTTGGCACTCAAAGATTGTGGCACTCGAATAAAAGTCTAAAAAAGCCCGTAAAATAGCGCTTTCTGCTTGATTTTGCGGGCTATCTTTTGTATAATAATTGAGTAGGACATACTACTCAATCGGAGGCGCCTATGGACATCGAAAGAACAGTAGAAGTACCTCAAAATACAAAGAAAATCACACTCAATAAGCGCGGAGATATCACATATGTTGAGTACACATATGCCCGTGAATATAAAGAGGACAAACGATACAACATCCCCAAGCGGAAAACGATCGGAAAACTTTCCGCCCAGGATCCAACAAGGATGTATCCCAATAAGAATTTCGCGTATTATTTTCCGGATGTTGAACTTCCCGAAGAAGACGAAGGTCCTGTCCGAAGCAACTGTCTGAGAATCGGCTCTTACGTTATTATTCGAAAGATCATCCAGGATTATGGTCTTGATGAAATCATGCAGCAGGTCATTGGCAAAAAAAGCGGACTCTTTCTGGACATGGCCGCTTATTCAATTGTAACGGAAGACAATTCAGCTCAGCATTATCCCGATTACGCCTTCAATCATCCTCTGCTGACAGCAAAGATGAAAGTTTACAGCGATACGACTGTGGGTGACTTTCTTAAAAGTATCACCTTCGATCAGACGGTTGCATTTCTGAATCTTTGGAATGAGAAACGTGATCATCGGGAGAAAATTTATATTTCCTACGATTCAACAAACAAAGCAGTTCAGGCTGGAGACATCGAAGAGGCCGAGCCAGGACATTCAAAGGACGGAAAAAAATTCCCCATCATCAATTATTCTATCGCATATGACCGAACAAACAGGGTTCCACTGTTTTATGAGGACTACCCGGGAAGCGTGGTCGATATCTCTCAGCTGCAGTGCATGCTGGAGAAGGCAAAGTCTCTGGGATACCGTAAATGCGGTTTCATTCTTGACCGTGGATATTTCAGCAAAGGCAATATAAACTACATGGACAAAAACGGTTTTGAATTTATCATGATGGTAAAAGGCAAAAAGAAGCTTGTCCATAAGATCATTAATGACAACCGGGGAAAATTTGAAGACGTCCGTCAGAACAGCATCCGTCAATATAAGGTATATGGCACAACGATCGAAGGTAAGCTGTATGCCGATGACAAAAAGGACAGATATTTTCACCTCTATTACAGCAGTTCACGCCATGCCAGTGAGCAGGAAGACATCGAATCGAATATAGAAAAAGAAAGGCGCGCCCTGGAGAAGGTCTGTGGGAAGGTAAAAGAGATGGATTCCGGCTTTAACAATTACTTTACGCCAGTCTACTACCATGAAGGACAGGAAGACCAGTTGCTGCAGACAGTTCAGGAAAAAAGCAGTGTGATAGAGGAGGAAATCCGCTATTGCGGATATTTCTGCATTATCACCTCAAAGAAGATGACTGCCAGGGAGGCTCTTACTATCTATAAGAGTCGTGATGAATCAGAGAAGCTGTTCCGGGAAGACAAATCGTTTCTGGATAACGCAACACTGGGTGTCCAGAAGAACGAGGTGGCTGATGCCAAGATATTCGTCGAATTCGTGGCTCTTGTTATCAGAAACAAAATTTACACCAGCCTTTTAGACGAAGCTAAGGAGATCGACAGCAAAGCAAACTACATGAATGTTACATCAGCGATCAAGGAGCTCGAAAAGATAGAAATGACCCGGATGGGTACCGGGGATTATCATCTGGATCATGCTGTGACAAAGACACAGCGTGCAATCCTTAAGGCATTTGGCATGAATGAAGTATCAATACAGAAAGAAGCCACGGAGATCACAGACGCATTGAAGGAGGAAAAACAGAATGGCTAGAACGAGGAAACATGTAAACATCGATGAAGAGATCGAAAAGACAGAAGCGCTGGTGCTGAAACGCAAAGAGATGTATGATAAGGCGGTAGAGGCATTAAAAGACCTCCGAGAAAAGAAGGAGCAGGCGAACCAGGAAGCGCTACTTGCGGCAGTAGCTAATAGTAAGCATAGCTATGAAGATATCATGGCGTACATTCAGAGTGATCCCGAAGACACGGATTTTGAATGAAAATCCCACTCAACACAATCTGTTGAGTGGGAAAAATCCCGGAAGCCAAGAAAACTCCTGTCAAAAGTGACATTCAGCATAATTATTCCTCCAGGCTGTTATCATTCAGTAGAAACTCTTTTACTCCCATTGTGACATAACCATTTTCATCACGTCTCGGTTTCATGCTTTTCTCAACAATAATAATTTTCTTGAACGAATCCTTAATTTTATCAAAAGATTTTGTCTCCTGTTTATATTTTTCATTGTCCGGAATTGCATATGCTGATTGAATGTAATATTTCTTACTTCCGGATGTAGCTATGAAATCAATCTCCAGCCATTTTCGGATTTCTTTTCCTGTATTATCTTTTTCTCTGCATTCAACTGCACCTACATCAACACAATACCCTCTATAACGCAGTTCGTTATAAATAAGATTTTCCATGATATGTGTCTCTTCAATTTGTCTGAAATTTAATCTTGCGTTTCTGAGACCTATGTCTTCAAAATATATTTTATATGGAGTCTCAATATATTTTTTCCCTTTAATGTCATATTGTTACGCGTCGTTTTAATATATCCGACTACCGCAGATTTGCGGCAAAAACAT
>OMTP01000251.1 GCA_900313955.1 uncultured Lachnospiraceae bacterium
AACGGAGTGTAGAATGTTTTTCTCGAAGCAAAAGTGCCCTCCTGAACAGTTACAAGGTAACTGTTCAGCAGGCCTGACGAAGGCGCGATAAAAAAGCACTTCCGAAGTGGACCTTTGAGGGGTGGCCGCGGAGGAAGTGCTTTTTTTATCGTACCTTTCCGTCGGGCCCTGAACAGTTACTATTTAAGAACAATTACTGAATGATCGCCGCACCCTCGAGAAGGGTTCTCTCAGAGACGTACTTGGGAAGAAGCTTCGGGGAGACAAGATCTGTCTCGATGCCTGCATCCTTGATCTCCTGCTCATACTTGGCGACATGATCCATGTTGAGAGCGCCCTTGATCTCGACATCCTTGAAGTGAGCGCCTGCAGCACGGCCTGCGTCGCGGCCGAAGACGATGACATCAAGAAGGGAGTTGCCCATGAGACGGTTTGTGCCATGGACGCCACCTGTAACCTCGCCTGCAGCATAGAGGTTAGGAACAGATGTCATGCAGTCTGTGTCAATGTCAAGACCACCGTTCTGATAGTGGAGTGTCGGATAGACAAGGATCGGCTCCTTGGTGATATCAATGCCGCGCTTCTCGAACATGCGGTACATAGCCGGGATTCTCTTCTGGATTGTGCCGGCCCCATTCTTGACCTCGATGATCGGAGCATCAAGCCATACGCCATAGCCGTGGTCAGTCTTGACGCCCTTGCCTTCAGCGCATGCGCGGATGATGGCAGCTGCCTCGACATCACGTGTCTCAAGCGGATGAACAAAGATATCACCGTTCTTGTCGACGATCTTAGCTCCCAGAGCTCTGACCTTCTCAGTGACAAGAGCGCCGTAGATCTGATCCGGGAAAGCGGCACCAGTCGGATGATACTGAAGAGAATACTGATAGAGAAGCTTAGCGCCTGCTCTGTAGCCGAGAACCAGACCATCGGCAGTTGCACCGTAGTGGTTGGAAGTCGGGAAACCCTGATAGTGCATTCTTCCTGCGCCACCGGTTGCCAGGATAACAGTCTTTGCACGGACAACGATGAGCTCAAGAGTCTCCATGTTGACAAGAACAGCACCAGCAGCCTTGCCCTCTTCGTCCTTGAGGATCTCGATGGCACTCGTGAATTCAAGGATCGGAATCTGGCGATTGAGGACCTCATCGCGAAGAGTTCTCATGATCTCAGCGCCAGAGTAGTCCTTGCAGGCATGCATTCTCTTTCTGGAAGTGCCGCCGCCGTGAGTAGTGATCATGTTGCCGTCGGCATCCTTATCAAACTCGACGCCCAGCTTGTTGAGCCAGAGGATATCCTCCGGAGCCTCAGTGACAAGCTTTGCGACAAGCTCCTTCTTGCCGTCAAAATGGCCGCCGCCGTAAGCATCGAGGAAGTGGCGGGCCGGAGAGTCATTCTCCTTGTCAGCAGCCTGGATACCACCCTCAGCCATCATGGTGTTGGCATCGCCGATACGAAGCTTTGTTGTCATAAGGACAGAAGCACCCGCCTCATTGGCCTCGATGGCTGCAGAAGAACCTGCGCCGCCGGCACCGATGATGAGAACATCGACATCATACTTGGGATTTGCAAGATCGACGTCGCCGTCATGAACTCTTGCATGCGCCTGCAGCATAGCTGCCAGCTCGTGAGGAGCCTTCTGGCCCTTGTTTGGGCCGATCTTGAGGAGCTCAAACTGATCCTCTCTGTGGTCCGGATGATATTTAGCGAGGACATCATCCTTCTCCTCTGCAGTCATTCTGCGCGGCTCAGCCCATGCATTGGCCTCGCGCTTCGCTGCAACCTTCTCAAGAGATTCCTTATAGCTTTCTGGATACATAATTGGCCTCCCCTTTACTGCTCAATATCGCGGTTGTTGTAGAGATCTCTGATATCAGCATCGGACTTGCCCATGACATCCTTCATGGCAGCCTCGAAATCACCGTCGTAGATCTCCTTGACTCTCTTCTTCAGATGCTCAGCATCCGGTGTTAAATACTTGCCGTTTAAGCGGCGGGCAAGCATAGCAACCTGCGGATGGGAAATGCCGGCCGGGCAGCGGGAGGAGCAGATGCCGCACATGACGCAGTCGAAAGACTCGTCGGCGCACTTCTTGAAATCACCTCTCTGAGCGTCAGCGATGTACTGCATTGTGTGAAGACCCTGCGGGCATGCGCGAGTGCAGGCATTGCAGCCGATGCAGGAGTAGATCTCCGGATAAAGCTGCATCATAATTGCCTGCTCTGGAGAGACCTTCTCGATATCATAGACCTGCTTGACAAGTGGGAAGAAAGGAAGAGTCGCGACATACATGCCTTCCTCAACCTTTGTCTGGCATGCGAGAGCCATCTTGAGCTCCTGCTGGCCCTTGATTCTGTAGATAGTAGCGCAGGCACCGCAGAATCCGTTGCGGCAGCCACAGCCGCGGAGCAGCTGATATCCGGCGTACTCAAGTCCGGTCATGATCGTCAGGTTAGCCGGAACCTCGTACTTCTTGCCAAAGAAATATACATTTACTTTTTCCATGGTTTCTTCGTCCTCCAACGAACTAATGATGTTTATGAAACCTGTTCCTTAAGGAAAATGAATTGTCTCCCCCTCCCGGGAAGTGAACAATTCACAGCGTCTGGAAAATGCATTGAAAATGCACCGTCCCATAGCTCTTCGAGGAGCCTCTCATGAAAATGAACACGTCTCCCCGTATTTAGCTCTCCTGCCCACCCATCCATCAAAAAGATGTGAACAAGTGGTCAGAAGAAAGGCAAAAGCATGGCGCTTCCTCCCCGCGGCAATGCGGCGGAGGAAGGATAAACCCTGCCACAAAATTTCAAATTAGTACTCCGGCGGGAGCAGATCCAGCTGATCGCAGCGGAAGACCGGGCCGTCCTTGCAGACGTACTTGTCGCCGACATTGCAGCGTCCACACTTGCCGATGCCGCACTTCATACGCATTTCCAGCGTTGTGTAGACCTGGCTCTCTGTGAAGCCGAGCTTCTTGAGCCCCTGAAGAGTGAAGTGGATCATAACTGGCGGTCCGCAGATGACGCAGATCTTGTCCGTGCTGAAGTTGAGCTCCTGGACATAGTTGGGAACGAATCCGACATGGCCGTCCCAGCCCTCTTCCTCTCGGTCGATGGTGAGCCAGACATCACAGTTGGGAGTGTTCACCCACTCGCTCTGGATCTCCTTGATGAAGCAGAGATCTTCCTTAGAACGGGAGCCGTAGACAATGTCCATCTTGCCGTAATTCTCGCGGTGAGCACGGCAGTAATTGATAACCGAGCGGACAGGCGCAAGACCGATACCACCGGCAATGAAGAGCATGTCTTTGCCCTTGAAATCCGTGTCGACCGGGAAGCCATTTCCGTACGGTCCGCGGATGCAGATCTCCTGACCTTCCTCCATGCCGTGAAGCCATGTCGTCAGGTGGCCGCATCTCTTGATGGAGAACTCCTGATATCTTCTCTCTGTCGGGGAAGAAGTGATGGAGAACATACCTTCACCCACACCCGGCATGGACAGCATACCGCACTGTCCCGGAATCTGATCAAAGAGCTTGTTGCCGTCGGGGCCGACGATACGGAATGTCTTGACATCCGGTGTCATCTCCTCAATTTCCTTGACGACTCCAAGCTGGGGAATTAAAGCTTCTTTATCCATTACGCATCCTCCTCCAGAGTCTTCATGACCTTGACGATGTTCATCTGAATCGGGCACTTGCGCAGGCATCTGCCGCATCCAACACAGCTGTACATACCGTCATTCTTGATCGGATAGTAGACAAGCTTATGCATGAACCTCTGGCGGAAGCGCTCTTTCTGCGTCTTACGCGGTGTGCCGGCAGCCATGAGAGTGAACTCGTTGTACATGCAGCTGTCCCAGCAGCGGAAGCGCTCGACATTGCCGTAGCCCGCATTGAAGTCCTCAATATCGAAGCACTGGCAGGTCGGGCAGACAAATGTGCAGGCACCGCAGCCCAGGCAGTGGCTGGAGAGCTCATCCCACTTGGGGGAATTGAAGACCTCGAGCTCCTTCTCGCGGTTGTCAACCGGCTTAAGATCTGCGAGCGGAAGCTTGCCCATGATGGTCCGGATCTTCTCGATCTGACCATCCACAGCAGCCTGATCGCCCTCAGCGACAACATCCTTCACCTTGTCGATGAATGCCTGACCCTTATCGGTGACAGGCTCCATGTAGAAGTCATCGCCGATGATCCAGGACTCTACGTCTCCCGCCGGTTTTGCAGCGTCAATGCCGAATGTACCGCAGAAGCAGGTCTCGGCCGGGCGGTTGCAGGCAAGCGAGACAATAGTTGCATGCTCGCGGCGGGTCTTGTACTGGGTATCCACCGGCTCTGCGAGGAAGACATTGTCGAGGACATCAAAGGAGCGGACATCGCATGCCTTAGCTCCGAAGATGACGAAGTCCTCGGACTCCTCGCGGATATCGATGATGTCGACCTTCTTGTCCTCGCGGCGGAACTTGACAAGAGGCTGGATCTGCGGGAAGAAGAAATCTTTGGCTGAACGAACTGTGTTCAGCTGCTTTGACATCTCCTTGCCCTCTTCCCACTCCTCGAAGTTAGCCTGGCCGAGCTTATTGTCGACCGGGAGGTAGAGCTTTTCAGATGCTGACACTGCTGCAAAGAGCTTACCAAGATCAGCATACGGAATCTTAAAGACTGCCATTACTCAGCTCCTCCTTTCTGAACGACACTCGGCTCAGCGTCATTGTCCATGGTGAAGTCCACAACCGGGCTCATCTGACCGACCTCTGCACCGGCCATGAAATCGCCGTAGAGAGCATCATAATCCTTGATGAACTTGCGGTTGAGGAGGTGAAGCGGAATGTGCTCCGGGCATACGCGGGAACACTCACCGCAGTCGGTGCATCGTCCGGCCACGTGGTATGCGCGAATGATATGGAAGCACTGCTCCTCAAATGTATTTTCTGCAGCCTTGTTATAAAGGCCGGAATCGTAGTTGTCGAAGACGCACTTCTCACAGGTGCAGGCCGGGCAGACATTTCTGCAGGCGTTGCAGCGGATGCAGCGGGAGAACTCGCCGCGCCAGAAGTTGAATCTCTCCTCTGCGGACATCTTTTCGATCTCCTCGACCTGATCGAATCTGTGGCTGTCAAGGATATCGCCGTCCTCGCCGATGAGCTCATCGTATGCGACGTGCTTTCTGGACTTGCAGGTAGCGCATCTGTAAGACTCTACGTCCTTGAGAGATACCTTCTCGTCGCCGTAGATGGTCCTGACTGTAAGTTCGTCGCCATTTTCCTCGACATCAAGAATGCCCTCGATGCCCTTCTTCTTTAAGTCCTCGCCGCTTGTCTTGCCATTGCACTCGATGCCAATGACGTAGACATTTTCACGATGAATCTTATATTCCGTCAGCAGCTGGTTGAAGCTGTAGGTGTCGCAAGGCTTTAAGAAGACCAGAACCTTGCCTTCCTTCTCCGACTCCGCTCTTAAGTACTTGGAGAGGTTGTCGCCGCAGAAGGCGTTATATACGAAGTTTTCTTTCAGGTCCTCGACGCTCGTGAAGACAGCCGGTGTGATATCGTAGACGAACTGGCCTTTCTGCCAGCCCAGAACACGATTCACAGTGCCGTCCTCCATGAGCTCGGTGGCACGCTTGATCAGTTCTGCTTGCATCTTAAATCCTCCAGTCTTCTGTTCGGGCCAAGCTCTGTGATTGTCTTCACAAAGCCGTCCATCACATCGACGAATCTCTGACCTTCTGCTGCGGATACCCACTCGACGCGGGTGCGGGCGCTCTCAATGCCCAGATAGTTGAGCATGGAGAAGAGAAGAGTCATACGTCTTCTTGTGTGGTAGTTACCGGTTGAGTAGTGGCAGTCACCCGGGTGGCAGCCGCACAGGATCACGCCGTCAGCGCCGCGCTGAAAAGCACGAAGGACGAACATGGGGTTGACACGGCAGGAGCAGGGAACGCGGATGATCTTGACGTTGGCCGGATAAGAAAGACGGTTGGTTCCGGCAAGATCTGCGCCCGAATAGGAGCACCAATTGCAGCAGATGGCAATAATCTTTGGCTCCCAGTCTTTATTCTCATTTACTGACATAATGCATCTACCTCCGCCATAATTTGCTGGTTAGAGAAGCCTCTGAGGTCCATAGCGCCGGACGGGCAGGTAACGGTACAAGCACCGCAGCCCTGGCAGACAGCCTCATTGACCTGTGCAACGCGGCGAACCTTTGTGGTACGATCCGGCATCCTGAATTCCTTCTCGACGTATGTGATTGCGCCGTACGGGCAGACGCCTGCGCACTGGGAGCAGCCGTTGCACATCATCTCATCCGGGTGAGCGATACATGGGTTGCCGACCAGCTGATCCTTCGAAAGGATGCCGATGGCCTTGGCCGCAGCAGCGGATGCCTGAGAGACAGTCTCCGGGATATCCTTGGGGCCCTGGCACATGCCGGCAAGAAGAATACCTGCGGTAGCGGACTCGACAGGACGAAGCTTTGCGTGAGCCTCTGTGAAGAAGTCGTTCGTATCCATCGGGGTTGTGAGCATAGTGGCCAGCTTTCTTGCTGTGTGGCTCGGCTCAATAGCAGCGGCGAGAACGACCATGTCTGCCTCGATGTGAAGCTGCTCATTTAAGAGAAGATCCGAAGCCTGCACTTCCAGCTTGCCTGTTGCCTTATTCGGCGTGACCTTACCGACAGCGCCCTTGATGTAGTGGACACCGTACTGCTCAACAGCTCTTCTGTAGAACTCATCGAAGAGCTTGCCCGGTGTACGGACATCGATGTAGAAGACATAGATATCTGTATCCGGATAGTGATCCTTGGTCAGGATGGCATGCTTTGCCGTGTACATGCAGCAGACCTTGGAGCAGTACTCCTTGCCGCCCTTGCAGGAATCCTTCTCACGGGAACCGACACACTGGACGAAGACGATCGTCTTGGGATCCTTGCCGTCGGACGGTCTCTTCAGATGCCCGCCGTAAGGACCGGCTGCACTCATAAGTCTCTCGTACTCGAGAGATGTGACGACATCCGGGCTCTGAGCATAGGCGTACTCATCGTATTTGGAGATATCGGAGATCTCAAAGCCGGTAGCGGCGACAATGGCACCGTACTTCTCCTCGACGATCTTGTCGGTATCCTTGTAGTTGATAGCGCCCACGCCGCAGACCTTGGAGCAGATACCGCACTTGCCCTTGTTGAGCATGAGACAGTAACGCGGATCAATGGTTGCGACCTTGGGGACAGCCTGTGCGAACGGAATGTAGACGCAGGATCTCTTGTCGAGATTGAGGTTCCACTCGTTCGGGACATTCTTCATCGGACACTTCTCTGTGCAGAGTCCGCAGCCCGTGCACTTGTCCTCATCGACATAGCGGGCCTTTCTTCTGATCTTGACATCAAAATTGCCGATGTAGCCCTTGACTTCCTCGATCTCGGAATAGGAATAGATGTGGATCTTCTCGTTCTGACCGACATCAACCATCTTCGGTGTGACAATACAGGAAGAGCAGTCGAGGGTCGGGAATGTCTTGTCGAGCTGAGCCATCTTGCCGCCGATGGTCGGCTTCTGCTCGACGATATCAACCTCGTAACCAGCCTCTGCGATATCCAGTGCAGCCTGCATGCCGGCGATACCACCGCCAATGACGAGAGCGCGCTTGGTGACAGGAAGCATGCCAGGGGTGAGCGGTGTGTCAAGGGTAGCCTTGGCAACAGCTGCCTTCATGAGCATGATGGCCTTCTGTGTGCCGACAGCCTTGTCCTTGTGGACCCAGGAGCACTGCTCACGGATGTTGGCAACCTCGAGGAGGTAGGGGTTCATGTCGACCGTCTCCACAGCGCCGCGGAATGTCTTTTCGTGCATTCTCGGGGAGCAGGAGCAGATGACGACATTGGTCAGGTTGTATTTCTTGACAGACTCTTTAATCAGGTCCTGACCAGCTTCAGAACACATATACTGATAATCTGTGGAGAAAACGACACCCGGCACTTTTCTTGCGGCTTCTGCGACAGCCTTGACATCAACCGTCGCGGCAATGTTGGTACCGCAATGGCAGACAAATACGCCAATTCTTTGCATTTTGTTTCTCCTTTACTTCGTGAATTTACGGTAAGCGCTGACCAGTGCCTGCTGCGGAAGATCCGGATCCAGAAGGGCCGGGACATCGTCCGGCATAAGGTGGCTTGCGCCCTGCTGACGGACAACGGCGAGACGAATGGCCTCGATGAGGCGGGCCGGCTCAACCTGGCGCGGGCATCTCTCGATACATGCCATGCAGGACATGCACTTGTAGATACTCTCGGACTTCATGAGCTTGTCGATCTCACCGTTCTCTACCATTGCCACGAACTGATGGGGATGATATTCCATGTTGTCATAGGACGGGCATGTCGCGGAGCATCTGCCGCATCTCATGCAGCGGAGCGGATTGACGCCGCTGATCTCCTTGATCTCGTCCGGTGTAATTGTATAATTAGAGGCCATTTATGCTTCCTCCTTTACACCAAGAGCCTCGGCAAGGACCTCGGTGAAGTACTTCACCTCAACGCCTGTGCCTTCGGAATGTTTCTTGAGGTTATAATAGCAGAGCGGGCAGGCTGTGATGACCATCTCAGCACCCTGATCCGCAGCATTTGCCAGGATCTTCTTGACGCGCTGCTCCGGGATTGCCTTGTCCTCAAGAGTGAGATAGCCGCCGCAGCACTCATTTCTCTGCGCATAGACAATGGGATCAGCTCCCATCGCACGGATGAGATCCTCAATGATGGTCGGGTTCTCGGAATTGTCCATTGCCATGACATTGGACGGACGAAGAAGAAGACATCCGTAGTAAGCGCCGATCTTCTTGCCCTTTAATGGATTGGTGACAGCTTCCTTCACCTTGTCATAGCCGACTTCGTCGCGGAGAACTTCAAGGTAGTGGACCACCTTTGTCTCACCGTGGTACTCTACGCCGTCCTGCTTCAGGTAGTTGTTGGCATGGCTTGAGATATACTCATCTGTCGCCATGTCGTTGTTGACCTGCTTGATGACATTGTGGCAGGCAGAGCACATGGTGACCAGCTCCTGCTCATGATCGCGCGCATAGGCAAGTGCACGGACAGAGCTCAGGCGGACCGCGATCTCATCCTTGTTCATCGGATAGACGCCGCCGCAGCACTGCCATTCCGGAATCTCTTCCAGAGTGAAGCCAAGTGCCTCTGCGGACTTGCGGCCCCAGACATCCAGGTCCTTCGCCTTATTCTTCAGCGTGCAGCCCGGAAAATAACTGTAAACCATAGGTTTCTCCTTTCAGAAAATGTTGCTTTATACCATCTGTTCCGGATGGAAGACTTCGTCGAACTTCTCCGGCGTCAGGAAGCCAAGCTTCACGCAGGCTTCCTTGAGGGAAATGTTCTCCCTGAAGGCGAGCTGGGAAGTCTTTGCAGCCTTCTCATAGCCGATATAGGGATTGAGAGCCGTGACAAGCATCAGCGAATTATAGAGATTGTGGTGCATCTTATCCTCGTTGGCCTTGATGCCGACGACACAGTTCTTTGTGAAGGACACGATGGATTCAGCCAGAAGTCTTGTGGACTGAAGGAAATTGTAGGCGATGACCGGCATGAAGACATTGAGCTCGAAGTTGCCCTGGGTAGCTGCCATGCCGATGGCCGTATCATTTCCGATGACCTGAACAGCAACCATGGTCACCTGCTCGCACTGGGTCGGGTTGACCTTGCCCGGCATGATGGAAGAACCCGGCTCATTTGCCGGAATGGTGATCTCACCCAGACCGTCGCGCGGTCCGGACGCAAGCCAGCGGACATCATTGGCGATCTTCATCATATCCGCTGCCATGGCTTTGACGGCGCCATGAGCGAAGACGATCTCGTCCTTGGATGTGAGGGCATGGAACTTGTTCTCAGCTGTCTTGAAATTCTTTCCTGTAAGCTTTGAAACTTCCTCGGCGACCTTTGTGTCAAAGCCGGCCGGTGCGTTGAGTCCTGTGCCGACAGCAGTTCCGCCGAGGGCAAGGCTCTTCAGGGGTTCCACAGCGAGCCTGACGAGCTCGACGTCCTTCTCAAGAGAGCTTCTCCAGCCGGAGATCTCCTGAGAGAAGGAGATGGGAACTGCATCCTGCAGGTGAGTACGTCCGCTCTTCACGATGCCCTTGTTCTCCTCTTCCAGCTTCCTGAAGGTCTCGATGAGTCCCTCAGCTGCCGGAAGAAGCTTATCCTCCAGTGCAATGACAGCGGAGATGTGCATTGCCGTCGGGAAAGTATCGTTGCTGGACTGGCTCATGTTGATGTCATCGTTGGGATGGCAGAGCTTCTTGCCTGCGATCTCGTTGGCACGGTTGGCGATGACTTCGTTGGTGTTCATGTTGGACTGTGTGCCGGAGCCTGTCTGCCATACAACCAGCGGGAAATTCTCCAGAAGTTCCCCGGAGATCACTTCGTCTGCGGCCTGGGAAATGGCTGCGAGTTTCTCGTCTGTCATCTTCTCCGGCTTCAGTGCGTGATTGGCCTGAGCTGCTGCCTTCTTGAGAATTCCAAATGCGTGGATGATCTCCTTCGGCATGGTCTCGATGCCGACACCGATCGGGAAATTCTCGTGGCTGCGTTCTGTCTGAGCTCCCCAGTACTTGTCTGCGGGAACCTTAACTTCGCCCATGGAATCATGTTCGATGCGATATTCCATCTTCTTTCTCCTTTACATTGATTTGAGCGGATCCGCTCACAAGATAAAGTAATGAAATTGATTCGTAAGAGTGCAGGAGGAACCCCGGTCCACGGCAGCAGCACCTTTGAAAAAGCACTTCCTTCGCGGCCCCGCCTCAAAGATCCCCCCCCGGAAGTGCTTTTTCAAAGGTGCACGCTGACCGGAGCAAATTCTCTTGAGGATATAGAACCACCCTCTTGCGCCTTATAGTGTGAGCATACCACTATGCATAGTAGTTAAACAAGCCAAACTTGCGCTTTTATCGATATTCTAATATCGATAAAAGTTGACCATTTTAGTCGGATAAAGCAAAAAAAGCCCATAAATCGGGCTTTTCTCACATTTCTAACAAGAATTTTACATGTGTAACCAAATAGAATATTATGGCGTTCTTACCTGGACCCGGAGGGGGCAGCAATTCTCATAAACAACAAAAGGTGTGCGACACCAGCGTTTACTCGATCCACGAATTCCTCATCTCATTTTCAAGACGGAGGTGCTGGCTCAGCATGGCAAGACTTGAAGCCAGATCCTCATTTTGCACAAGAACGCCGGTCGGGACGGTGAGTTTGGTCATGGCAAAGTTCCAGATGGCGCGGATGCCTCCGTCGACCATGCGATCGGCGACCGACTGGGCGGCCTCGGGCGGAACCGTAATGATGCCGATCTGAATGTTGCGCTTGAGACAGAAATCTACGAGGTGGGTCATGGACATAACCTCCACGCCGCCGATGCTCTTGTGGATCATGCTCTTCTTCGTGTCGAAAGCCGCGACAATGGAGATGCCGTACATCTGAAATTCCCGGTTCTTGATGAGAGCCTGGCCGAGAGAGCCTGCGCCCACAAGGATGGTCTCCTTCAAAGTATGATAGCCCATGTACTGCTCTATGTCGCTGATGAGACACCTGACCGGAAAGCCCGCCTTGGGACGCCCGCCCGTCGAGCTCACAGCAGCAATGTCCTTGCGGACAAGAACCTCATTCAGCTGGAGGTCCTGGGCGATTTTGGCTGCGGAGACAAACTCGCGTCCCTCTTCCTCCGCCTGATGCAGAACCTGCAGATAGTAAGGCATTCTCTGCAGAGCCTGCTTTGTGAGATATGTGTCCTGTGAACGGGGTCTCGCCATCTTTTCATCCTTCCTGATTCGTCTGCGCCTGACTGACTGCCTCCATAAACTCTGCTGCGCAGTTCTCTAATGTTTCCTGTCCGTAAATATACTTGTCCGATACCTTTTTGAAAGCATCGATGACATCATCATTTTCAATCATAACCGGCATAGTGGCGAGCATCTTTCTGTGATCCCGCTCGTCAACAAATTCTTTCTGCGCATCTTCCGTAATGCCGGACAGTTTGCCGTTTCGGGACAGAGTGAAGTATGCCTTCTGATTGATCGGAACCCCTTTCTCTGTCCTCTGCAGAAGAACCATGTCCTTATCCTGAACAAGAAAATCCAGAAGTCTCGCCGCCTCCTGCGGGTGGCGGGTCGTTCTGCTGATTGCATACATCGTCGCCGGTTTCATATACCAGCCCGAATATGACGCGCCGTCTGTGTAGAGCGGCCCGATTTCCACATGAACGCCGCCGTCCATAAGTGCTTCGCCATAGCGGTCGGTATCCGAGATCCAGCAGAGAATGCCTGCCGCATTCTGGCTTGAAAATGAAGTGTCCGCCTGATCAACCGGCGGGCACACCTTCTCGTCAATGAGACTCTTGTAAAAGGTCAGAATGGCCTCCATTCCGCTCTCGTCAATGGAGCAGGTCCCATCCTCTGAAAATGCAGGGTGCCCCGCTTTCTGTTCGTACCAGGCCAGAAGCATCATCCACATATGCTTCTTTACCGCTGACAGGGGATAGATGTCTTTCCTGCTCATCACCTTCGCCGCAGCAAAGAGATCATCCCATGTCTGCGGGTACGCGTGCGACTTTGTGAAGGGAAGTTCGCCCGAAAAGGAATCGTAGATGTCTTTGTTGTAGAGGCAGGTACTGACATTGTAGGCGATGGGGACGGCATTCTGGTACTGCCCCACCTTCCCATAGGCCAGATCCTCCTTCGTATACTCATTCAGATGAAGAATATCCGACAACTGGTTCAGGTCATAAAATCCCGTCCCGTCAGGCGAATACTGACTGATCCAGGCGTAATTGATCTGCATAACATCTGCATTGGTCCTGGAAGCTATTGCCATCTGCTGACGCTTACTGTAGCCGTTCCAGACGCCGAAGATCTCCTTCACGTTAATGTCCGGATTCTTCTGCTCAAAATTTTCAATGCCTTCCATCGTGTACTTATGGCGATTGTCATTTCCCCACCAGGAGAAACTGATCTCCGTCTGCTCTTTCTCATTACTGAAGGCCTGCTTTTCTCCTGACAGCGCCGTCAGGACCAGCATCACTCCCGCCACGGCGAGAAAAGCAATCGCAAACCAGACTCCATGATCACCCTTTTTCTTCATGCCAGACCACCTTCATCCACCGTATGGAGTCCATCCCTGTCCTCCACAAACCAGGTCACTCGGTTTCTGCCGTTTCTCTTTGATTCATAGAGAGCACGGTCAGCATTCAGATAGCATTGGTCAAAGTCCTCTCCCGGTACCTGAGAAATCATAATCCCGACACTGGTCGACGCTTCGATTTTCTTATCACGGACGCGGTTATGGAAAACAGCTCTGTACCGATTCACTTCCATGGCAACGATCTTCTGAATTTCTTCCGGTCTGCCCAGGGAGAAGGCATAGCAGGCAGCGAACTCATCCCCGCCGACGCGGCCGATCGCCGCTGCGTTCTGTATGTATTCGCTCATGGCTCTGGCATTTTCCTGAAGGATAACGTCGCCCATGGCGTGGCCGTACTTGTCATTAATCCCCTTAAAGTGATCCACATCGATCATAATCACAACAAACCAGCCATTTTCAGGAATCTTTCCTATGGTTTCCGCGGCCTTCTTCTCAAATGTCGCCTTATTGAAAAGGCCGGTAAGGCCGTCCGTATCGGCCTTCTCTTCAAGAGAATCGACCATGCCGTTCATAGGTTCCGTGACAAAACGAAGCAGAATGACAAAAGCGACAAGGAATCCCCCTGTCAGGCTGACCGTGAGGACAAGCAGCCTGACGTTCTCCGCCTTGCTGTCGCTCATAAGAACATCGGCAGGTGCATAGCAATACACCTTCCAGCCGTTTTTCAGAGTATCCGCGGATGTAAAGTACGTTTTATTGTAACCCGCTCCATTCATATTTCCCTCAAGGGGAGAGAGGGCATTGGCCGACAGGCTCGTGCCTGTGGCAAATTTATCAGAAGAAAAGAGAATCGTGTTGTCTTCATCTGTCAGGGAAGCCGTCACTCCCTTCATTCGGTCAGGGAACTGGAAGAAGTCTTCCAGCTCGCGGGAATAAAAAGAAGCAACAATAATGGCATTCTCGTTGAGCCGCTTGACGTAGATGAGACGGCCAAAGTTATCCTCATCGTTCCTGCATGCCCAGCCGTTTTCCTCCACATGATCGCTGATGATGGAAGAAAAGTAATCGTACATCCCCCCATTGGAGAATAGTCCTGATGTCGTCTGCGAGATCCTTCCCACACTGTCGTCGTCGGAATAGACGATCCCAAAGTCCGAGAAGTTGATGGAAAAGCCAAGACCCTCGATGTAATCTCCAATCTCTCCCTTGATTCTCGTGCGGTCGTAAGCACTGATGGATGGATTTGTCGTCGTGAAGCGGATAAATTCTTCATTTCCAAACATCAGCCGTGCATAGTTCTCCACCTGATCCAGATAATTGTCCATGTTGCTCTTAAGCTGCTGGCTGTTGGCAGCCATCATGCTGGTCATATTGCGGCTGATGGAGCGATTTGTTCGCTTGACGAAAAGCAGTAAAAAAGAAGCTGTCATCGCCATGATAATGATCACGCTGACAACGATCGTTCTGATCTCCATTTGTCTCAGACGCTTGTTCATACCCCGCCAATATACCCTTACTGTATCTTCTAAACTCTTGTTGTCAGAATCAAACAGACTGCTCTGCCAGGTTCACCTGTCACTCGGACTCATTATCCAAATCATAGCACAAATGAGCGCGCTATGGGTAAAAAAATAAGAGATTTGCCTAAATTTAAGCAAATCTCGGTTACAGTTCACGGGTCAGCCAGAACTGTCTCGAAAAAGCACTTCCTTCGCGGCCACCCCTCAAAGG
>OMTP01000069.1 GCA_900313955.1 uncultured Lachnospiraceae bacterium
GAAGGAAGAAGGCCTTTGTGCGAAGCGGCGAAGTGACCCACCCGTGAACAGTAACTTACTTTTCTATTACAGCTCGCACTTCTCCATATAATTTATGAACCCCCAGTGGGCGCAAGAGTGCAATTTACCAATTTAAGCCACCAACCAGTGCGAAGCCCAGGCGCAGCGCGCTTCTCACTCGCGTATGTCCGTGAGATCCTTTCGAATCATGTCCACGATCATGTCGTGGTAGTAGACGTCGATGTGTCTCTGCTGATCCTTTGTGAGACCCGTGTAGGCGATGGGCTCGCCGAAGTCAATGATGACGTGAGTGGGTTTCACAGTCGGATAATGCTTCTCCCAGATGGAAGCCGTGTTGACCATGGCGACCGGGATGATCTTGCAGCCTGTGCGCTGGGCCATCTTGAAGCTTCCTTTATGGAACTCCCTGACCGCCAGATCGTCGCCCGTCTTGTTGCGCGTGCCCTCCGGGAAGATAAAGACAGAAATTCCGTCCTTAATGTACTGGATGGCTGTCTTGATCGTCTCCATGCCCTGCTTCAGATCGTCGCGGTCGAGAAAGAGGCACTTGAGAAACTTCATGTTCCAGGAAAGAACCGGAATCTTCTCAAACTCCTTCTTAGCCACATAGCCGCACAGGCGCGGAATATACATGTAGGGAATGATAACGTCAAAGAAACTCTGATGATTGGCCACAAAGAGCACCGCCTCATCCTTCGGAATCCGCTCCGCCCCGCGCACCTCGACCCTGACGCCGCAGATGGCCACAATCACATGGAAAGCCCCCTGGACAATTTTCTTGACCGCCTTCTCCGCCGCATCCACGCTGAAGAGCCGCACGATGCACATGACTCCCAGCATGGGAATCGAGAAAATGCAGTATGCCACGACAAAGATTATGGCCACAATAAACCGAATCATGCAAGGGCCTCCGTAATTCTCTCAAACTGCATAAAATGCGATGCCTTGACGAGGACCGTGTCCCCATCCACGACGAGGGACGCCAGTTCCTTTAAGAGGGCATCCACATCAGGAAAATGCACGCTGTCCGCCTGCGGATTTTTCTCCAAGAGACCCTTCTCGATCTCTTCCGAGAGCGGCCCCACGAAAATAAATTTGTCGATGGGAAGCTCTCCTGCGTGCTGGCCAACTTCATAGTGAAGCTCATTTTCCTCAGCACCGAGCTCACCCATGTCGCCCAGAATCGCGACCTTGCGGCCATTTGCATCTTTGAGAACATCGAGAGAAGCCTTCATAGACATGGGATTGGCATTGTAGCAGTCGTCGATGACCGTGAAGCGGTCATTTTCAATGATGTGAAAGCGACCGGCAAGAGACTCGAGGCTCTCGATGCCCGCCTTGATCTCATCCGTCGTAAGTCCATAGAGCGTGCCGACAGCCGCTGCTGCAAGGGCATTCATGACCTGGTGCATGCCCGGAACCGGAACTGTCACGTCAAAACTCTCGTCGTCGATATTGATCGTGCAGGAAATACCCTTGAGACCGAGTGGCTGCACGTTCTCGGCGCTGACGCGGCAGCGCGGGCTCATTCCGTAGAAAATGGGCCTTCTGCCGTGGACTTCTTCGACTTGCACGAGCTTGTCGTCGTCGCCGTTTAAAATGACGGTGCCGTCGAGCTTCACGTAGTCGAAGCACTCGGTCTTGGCGCGGAAGACGCCGTCGCGGTCCTTCAGGAATTCCAGATGGCAGGTGCCGATGTTGGTGATGACCATGGTGTCCGGCTCGGCGGTCTCAGCGAGCTTGGTCATCTCGCCGAAATGGCTGATGCCCATCTCGAGAACCGCAATCTCATCCTCCTCCGTCAGGCGGAAAACAGTGAGCGGCAGACCCAGGTTATTATTGAAGTTGCCGGCTGTCTTCAGCACACGGTACTTCTGGCTGAGAACTGCGGCGATCATCTCCTTGGTGGATGTCTTGCCGACAGAGCCCGTGATACCAACGACCTGGATGTCCAGATTTCTTCTGTAGAGGCCGGCGATCTCCTGGATGGCATCGGCCGTTGAATCAACAAGAATATAGGGGAAGCCCTCCGGCATGCCCTCAGCGTGCTCTGTGAGCGTCAGAAGAGCGCCCGCCTTCATTGCACTTTCAATAAAGCTGTGGCCATCGACCTTCGTTCCCTTCATCGGAACATAGAGAGAACCCGGCGTGACCTTGCGGCTGTCTGTCGTGACAGCCGTCACCTCCTGTTTCGCGACCTCTCCTGGTCCATGATAGCGGCCATGGCAGGCATAGGCCATGGCAGTCGGAGTCATTCCTTTCATATCCTTTATCCTTTCTATCTTGCATGCTTGAGAGCAAAGGCCAACGGGAACAGTGCAGGCGTCCCCCTTTGGTCCATCCCTGCCCCGCTCCGCTACACACTCACTTCTGGTACTTTGCCATGGAGACCTCAATGAGCTTCTCGCACAGAGAGCCAAAATCGACGCCGAGCGAAGCCGCCTCCTGAGGCATGAGCGATGTCGGGGTCATGCCCGGCAGGGTGTTGGACTCAAGACAGTACATGCTGCCGTCCTCGCCCATGAGAAAGTCAAGGCGCGCATAGGACTCGATCATGAGTGCCTTGTAGCCCTGCTCCGCGAGGCCGCGCATTTTCTTCGTCTGCTCAGGTGTGAGTGCGGCCGGGCAGGTCTCAACGGTTGAGCCGGCTGTGTATTTATTTTTATAATCATAGAAGCCCTGCTTGGGAGCGATCTCGATGATGGGCAGGGATTTGCCGTCAATGACGCCGATCGAAAACTCGCGCCCCCTGACATACTGCTCGACGATGATCTCCGGCTCAAGAAGAAAGCCGTCGTGAACAGCCTTCTCATACTCCTCCTGATTGTGGACAATGTATACGCCAACGGAAGAGCCGCCGCAGCAGACCTTGACGACGACCGGAAAATCAAGACCGTGAGCCTGAAGTTCGGTGTCATAGTCGTCGCGGGTCATGGTGAAACCTTCCGGAACCGGAACGCCGCCCGCCTTCAGCATGGTCTTAGTCAGCTTCTTGTCCATGGACAGAGCTGAGCCGATGTAGCCCGTGCCCGTGTACTTGATCTTGCGCAGGTCAAAAGCAGCCTGTACCTTGCCATTTTCTCCATTTTCACCGTGGAGAGCCATAAAGACGATATCTGCCATGCGGCAGAGGGTGATGACGTTGGGACCGAAAAAGCCGCGGCCCGGATTCTTCACGGCCGCCTCCAGATCGGGATCATTTTCCCGAATATACGATGCCGCCGCATCCACATCATAGCTCTCGGGAAATGCATCCATCATGTCGATGGAATCCACCCCGAAGAAGACGTCGAGCAAAATAGCCCTGTGCCCCTTCTCCCTCAGCGCCTTGCAAATGCCGGTGCCGGATACAATAGAAATCTCTCTCTCGGTGGACGTGCCGCCGCACAGTACAACAATATTCATAAAAGCCTCCCGATAAATCGTCACTTCTTTTTTCCTGATAAAAACTGCCTATTCAGTTTAATCTTTTTTCTCCCGGAATTCAAGATTTCTGAACTTACATGTTGATCATCGTGAAGCTTGCATTTTTGTGCAGGTTTTCATGCTCTCCTATGAGGCACGTCCCTCTCACTACTTACTTTCTTCTGCGGCGCAGGCGGGCGCTGACCTTGACGCGGCGGGCACTGCGGGCATTTTCACGGGCCGCATCGTCCATGGATCGGTGGGGACGATGGTCGCGATAGAGCTGCTCATAGACGTCCGAAACGCCGTTGCCATTTTCATCGTCGATGTAGATGCCCTTTTCGCCGAACTTGACGTGGTCGACGCGCGGGCGCTGATTGGTGTGGATATTGACAAGACGGGCGCGCAGCTTGCTGTAGCGGATGGTCTGCTTGCTGTAGAGGCCGTTGTAGCCTGAGAACATGAAGGCCTCGATGCAGGCCATGGTGAAGTAGACGATGCCTGTGCCAGAGCAGCCGAAGGCCTCGACCGCGAGAAACATGGGCGCAATGACACTGTTGGTCGCGCCGCCGAAAACCGCCGCAAGGCCGATCGCCGCCGCGAACTGGGGCGGCATGCCGAGAAGCGTGCCCATAAAGCAGCCAAACGTTGATCCAATATAGAAGCTCGGCACGATCTCACCGCCCTTGAATCCCGCCTCCAGGGTGAGCGCCGTGAAGAGAATCTTTAATAAAAATGTCCACGGATGCGTCTCTCCGTCGACGATCGCCCGCTTAATCACCTCCGTTCCGGCACCGTTGTAGTCATGCGTTCCTGAGGCAAATGTAAGCGCCAGCACGATTCCCGCACCGACCAGCACGCGGATACAGGGGTTCGGAAAATACTTCTCATACAGCTTTCCAATAAAGTGGAGGCTCTTGACAAAGAGGACGGAGACCCAGGAGCACAGAAGTGCCAGCAGCATGACTTTGAGGAAGAGGGGCACATTGAGTCCCGGCTCCTCGAGCGGAAAGCGGAAGGGCTGCATGCCCAGCGTCCGGGCTATGCCATAGGCTGAGATAGAGGCAATGAAGCTCGGGAAAAAACTTGCTGTGTAGACCGATCCGACTTCGAGAACAAAGGCCACGAAGACTGTTGCCGTGATCGGCGTTCCGAAGAGAGCCGTGAAAAAGGCCGCCATACCGGCCATGGTCGCGATCTTTTTGTCCTCGGGGCTGAGCTTCAAAAGCGTGCCCACATTGGCGCCAATACCGCCGCCGATCTGCAGGGCTGCCCCCTCTCGTCCCGACGAACCGCCGCACAGATGCGTGAGCACCGTGCCCGCGAAAATAGCCGGGACAAGATGGAACCGCACGCCCTCTCCTGTGCGCGCTGACTCAACAATCGTATCCGTGTTGGCTCCCTCGACTTTGAGAACCTTGTAGAACCAGACAATAAAAAGACCTGCAAGGGGCAGACAGAAATAGAGCCACTGATAAGTCTCGCGCAGCTCTGTCGCTCTGGCGACACCCAGATAGAAGAGCGCGCCAACAACACCGCACGGGATACCAATGAGCCCCGCCACAATAATCCATTTTAAGACATATCTCCCGTAGAGCTTGACATAGCCGCCCTCGACCAGGTCCTGATTCATGATCCGTTACCCCCTTTTTCTTCTATTTTACAGACTCCGCTTCAATTTGCAATCCCTTGTCCGGCATAGTATTCCAAAGAGGACTTTTCCGGTTACTGTTCACTCGTCAGCCAGTTGCTGCCTCGAAAAAGCACTTCCGGAGTGGACCTTTGAGGGGCGCTGAACGTCCAGTGGACGTTCGAAGAGCAGCCGACCGAAGCGGAGCGTAGAGGCCGC
>OMTP01000113.1 GCA_900313955.1 uncultured Lachnospiraceae bacterium
AAATCGAATGCGCTCCGGAAGAAGGCCTTTGTGCTCCGCGCCGGGGTGCCCCATGGACGCAAAAAAGAACATAGTATTCCTAGTAAAAAGCTAGAAAATAAATTGACAGGGGAGGACTTCCGTGGTAGCATATCGTCAGTGCACAAAATTCATAGTAAAATAATATGAAAACTATGATAAAGGAGGGGCGAGACGGGAGATGAAGATGAAAGCAGCGGGTCTTGCGGCTCTTGTCCTACTGACAGGTCTCCTCGCCGGGTGCGGCTACCAGGCAGTCAGCGGAAATCATGTGACTCTCATCAACGTCTCCTACGATCCGACGCGGGAGTTTTATGAGAGCTACAACAAGGTCTTTGCAGGCTACTGGGAGGCAAAAACGGGTGAAAACGTTTCCGTTGTTCAGTCCCACGGAGGATCCGGCAAGCAGGCTCTGGAGGTTGCCAATGGGCTTGAGGCGGATGTGGTGACCCTGGCCCTGGAGAGCGATATTGACGCTGTGGAGAGTGCCGGCCTGATCGATCAGGGCTGGATCGATGAGCTGCCCGACGACAGCGCTCCCTACACATCGACCATTGTTTTCCTGGTGCGCAAGGGCAATCCCAAAAACATTCAAGACTGGGACGACCTGGTCCGCGATGACGTTGCGATCGTCACCCCCAATCCCAAGACGAGCGGCGGAGCCCGCTGGAATTTTCTGGCGGCCTGGAGCTATGCAAGTCAAAAGTATCATGGCGACGAGGACAAGTGCAGAGCCTTCGTGAAGAAACTCTATGAGCATGTTGTCGTCCTCGACTCTGGAGCCCGGGCAGCTACCACCTCCTTCACGGGAAATGGCCAGGGGGACGTGCTTATCTGCTGGGAAAATGAGGCCTATCTCTCCCTTGCAGATTCGGACGGAGCGTACGAGATGATTACGCCGAGCGTCAGTATTCTGGCCCAGCCCTCCGTCGCTGTGGTCGATGCAAATGCACAGGATCATGGCACGGCCGATGTCGCAGAGGCCTATCTTAGTTACCTCTACAGTGACAAGGCGCAGGAGATTGCAGCCCAGTACTATTACAGGCCGGTCAACAAGGAGATCCTTAAGAAGCACAGCGACACGTTCGATCTTACTATGAAGCTTACGACCATCGATGACTTTGGCGGATGGGACGAGGCGCAGAGAAGGTTCTTCGCAGACGGAGGCATCTTCGACAGCATCTACGAGCACTGAAGTGGCGGGCACAAGGCAGCCGAAAGAAATGAGATTGACGGGAGGTGATGAGATGGAGGCAACAAAGAAGGGGGCGAAGCAGCCGAGGGTGATTCCCGGCTTTGGCGTGTCCCTGGGCGTCACGGTGGCTATGCTGAGCCTCGTGGTCCTGATCCCTTTTGCGGCCCTGGCGGTCAATGCCCTGAAGCTCTCCCCCGGGGAATTCTGGAGTGTGATCACCCAGGACAGGGTTCTTTCTTCTTTTGCTGTGTCCCTTGAGACATCTGCGGTTGCAGCCTGTGTCAATATGGTCATGGGGCTCATTTTAGCCTGGGTACTGGTCCGCTACGACTTTCCCGGCAAGAAGGTGATGAACGGCATGATTGAGCTGCCCTTCGCCCTGCCTACGGCGGTCGCTGGCATTTCCCTCACGTCACTGACTTCGGAAAACGGAGCGATTGGAAAGTTCTTCGCCATGTTCGGCATCAGGATCGCCTATACAAAAGCCGGCATCGTCTTCGCCCTCATTTTCGTGGGCATCCCTTTTGTCGTCAGAGCTGTCATGCCGGTGCTCGAGAAATTTGATTCCTCCTTTGAGGAGGCGGCGTCCGTCATGGGCGCAACCAGAGTGGGCATTTTCTTCAAAGTGATTTTGCCGGAGCTCCTGCCGTCCCTTCTGACGGGTACGGGCCTTGCCTTCGGGAGAGGGCTGGGAGAATATGGCAGCGTCGTCTTCATAGCGGGCAACAAACCCTACGAGACGGAGATTGCGCCGCTCATCATCATGTCGAAGCTGCAGCAGTTCGACTATACCGCGGCCTGCAGTATTGGACTTGTGATGCTTCTTGCATCCTTCCTGCTCCTCTTCCTCATGAACCTGGTGCAGGTGAGAAACACAAAAATTCTGCGGGGCGGTGAGGCCTGAGGGAGGTGATGTTTTGTGGAAAACGAAACGGAATTGAGAAAGCCAAAGGGGGCGGGCGGCTATGTCCTCATCGCCGTGAGCGCCATCTTCTTCTTCGTATTTCTCATCCTGCCTCTTGTCACTGTTTTTCAAAATGCCTTCAGTGATGGGATGCTTCCATACTTCAAAGCGGTGATGGACGTCTATACGAGGAAGGCGACGCTTCTCACGCTTGAGGTCACGGCGATCGCTCTGTGCGTCAATACGGTCTTCGGGCTCTTCGCTGTGTGGGCGGTCACCAAGTTTCAGTTTCAGGGCAAGCGCATTCTGACGACACTCATTGACCTGCCTGTGTCGGTGTCGCCGGTCATCGCGGGTCTCATGTACATCCTGCTCTACGGGAGGACGAGTCCACTCTACCCATGGCTCAAGAGCCACAGCATCCATATCGTCTTCGCGGTGCCGGCCATCGTGATCGCAACCATTTTCGTGACATTTCCTTATGTCTTCCGCGAGATTGTACCGGTGCTGGAGACCGAAGGGACGGACGAAGAGGAGGCGGCAGCCATCATGGGAGCCAATTGGTGGACCATTTTCAGCCGCGTGACATTTCCCCATATGAAATGGGCCTTCTTCTATGGCATCGTCCTCTGCACGGCCCGAGCCATGGGAGAGTTCGGGGCGGTCTCCATTCTCTCGGGACACCTGAGGGGCCTCACCAACACTCTGCCCCTTCATGTGGAGATCCTCTTCAATGAATTCAACTCGCAGGCGGCCTTTGCCGTGTCGTCCATTCTCGTCATCATCGCCATCGGCATCTTAATCGTCCGCAGCCTTCTGGAAGCGAGGGCAAAGGGATAAGCGGAGGAAGCAGAAAGGAGCTTTTGAATTGTACGTCGAACTCAGAGACATCAATAAGACCTTCGGGAATTATAAGGCCTCGGACCATGTGAGCTTCTCGATTGAAAAGGGCAAGCTGGTCGGCCTTCTGGGACCGTCGGGCAGCGGCAAGACGACCATTCTGCGTATGATCGCGGGCCTTGAGACGCCGGATTCCGGCGACATCCTGATTGACGGGAAGAGGGTCAACGACATCCCTGCCAGCAGGAGAGGGATCGGCTTTATGTTTCAGAATTACGCCCTCTTTCGCTACATGACTGTGGAGGAAAATATTGCCTTCGGTCTCAGGGTGCAAAAGAAGGATCGCCGCTACATCAAGAAGCAGGTGAGTGATCTTCTTGAATTGGTGGGTCTTGAGGGCCTGGGCAGGAGATATCCCAGCCAGCTCTCGGGCGGCCAGAGACAGAGGGTTGCCTTTGCCAGAGCCATCGCCCCGAACCCGCAGCTCCTCCTCCTCGATGAGCCATTTGCAGCGATCGACGCCAAGGTGCGCCAGGAACTTCGCCTGTGGCTCAAGAGCATGATCCAAAAGCTCGGAATCACTTCCATTTTCGTGACACATGATCAGGATGAAGCCATCGAGGTGGCCGACGACATCATTATCACAAGCTCGGGCAGAATCGAGCAGGTGGGGACGCCGCTTGAGATCTATCAGAGCCCCAGAACCCCTTTCACGGCGGCTTTCATCGGTCAGCCGACCATCATCACCAACTACACGGACTTCCATAACTTCGAGAGGATTGCGGGGGCGACTGAGGCGATCGTTCGGCCTGAGTTCATCAAGATGACCAAGAAGGGAGAACTCATGGAGTACAGGGCTTCGGCCGAGGAGGGAGTCGTGGAAGGGAAACTCTTCCGCGGCACCCACATGGACATCCGGGTCCGCGTCAACGGCGATCTCCTCACAGCGCGCCGCGGGCTCGAGGACGACGACGTATCGATCGGCGAGAAAGTCGACATCTTCATCTACCGTCTCTTCGTGGCGGCGGGAGACAAGGTTTATCTTTTGAAAAATGAATCCCTAAGAGAGGAGGAATTTGTGATCTGATGGAAAAGAAAACGATTTCCTGCGATGTCCTCATCATCGGCGGCGGAACGGCAGGCTGTTATGCGGCCACAACGATTGCCAAAAGGCCCGATCTCAAAGTAGTCATCGCAGAAAAAGCCAATATTGTCCGGAGTGGATGTCTTGCGGCCGGCGTCAATGCTCTCAACGCCTACATCACGCCCGGCCACGTCCCCCAGGATTACGTCGACTATGCGAAGAAGGACGCGGAGGGCATCGTCCGCGAGGATCTTCTTCTGACTCTCGCCGGGCGCTTCAACGAAGTCACGCATGATCTTGAGAAAAAAGGCCTCACCATTCTCAAGGATGAAAATGGAAACTATGTGAGCCGCGGCTGGCGCAACATAAAGATCAACGGGGAAAATATCAAGCCCCTTCTTGCGGACAGCGTCAGCAAATGCCCCTCGGTTGAGGTCATCAACCACCTCAACATCACGGATCTCGATTTCACAGAAGATGCATCAGGAAAGACAATTGTGACAGGAGCCTTCGGCTTTGGCGTAAGAGACGGAAAAGCGTATCACATCAAAGCCCGCGCCGTCCTCATCTCGACAGGCGGCGCGGCGGGGCTCTACCGGCCCAATAACCCGGGAAATGCCCGCCACCGCACCTGGTATCCGCCCTTTAACACAGGCGCAGGCTACGCCATGGGACTCATGGCCGGGGCGGAGATGACGACATTCGAGATGCGTTTTGTTGCCCTTCGCTGCAAGGACACGATCGCCCCGACCGGAACCATTGCCCAGGGCGTCCACGCAAAGCAGGTCAACAATAAGGGCGAGGTCTACGAGACAAAGTACGGCCTCACGACCTCGGAGCGCGTCTACGGGACGGTCGAGGAGAACAGAAAGGGCCATGGACCGTGCTACCTCGATACGACGAAGATCACGGAAGAGGCCGAGGAGGATCTCTACCGGGCCTATCTCAACATGGCTCCCAGCCAGACCCTGCGCTGGTTTGAGTCGGGCAAGGGCCCCAGGGACCTGCCGGTCGAAATCGAGGGAACGGAGCCCTATGTCGTCGGCGGCCACACGGCTTCCGGGTTCTGGATCGACACCGCCAGAAGAACGACTGTCGAGGGACTCTACGCAGCCGGAGACGTCGCCGGGGGCGCTCCCCAGAAATATGTGACGGGGGCTCTGGCTGAGGGAGAGATCGTCGCGGAGACCATCCTCAGGGACCTGGAGAAGCTTCCCCCAAGGGGCATCGACGCGGCGGACAGGACGTATGCTCCTCAAAAAGAAAAATCACAGGAAATCTCGTCCCCGGGCGCAAGAGAGGCTGAGATCTTCGGGACCTATGAGAAGTTTCTCACAAAAGCGGACAGCCATCTCACGGCTGAGAATCTAGAGGACGCCATGCAGAAGGTCATGGATGAGTACGCGGGCGGCATCAAGAGCGACTACCGCGTCAATGGAGCAAAGCTGGCCCTGGCCGACCGGAAGATCAGCGATCTTCTGGAGCTTGTTGATCTTCTGGCCGCGAAGACGCCGATGGACCTCCTCGAGATCTACGAGGTCCGCGAGCGCCTCATCGTCTGCAGGGCCCTCATCGCCCATCTCGGGGCGCGCCGCGAGACCCGCTGGCATGTCTTCGATGAAAATGAGGACTATCCGGGGATATCCGACGAGGGCTTATGCTACATCGAGTCCGTCATGGACCATGACGGCCGCATCCGCATCTTCAGGCGGGATCTTGTGAAAGGGGGCGTTTCTTATGAGCATTCGAATTGAGAAGGGCAAATGCCGCGGCTGCGGGGCATGCCTCGAAGTCTGCCCGGGAAATCTCATTTTCAGAGATGGGGAGGGAAAGGCCTTTATCCCAAAACCCTACAACTGCTGGGCATGCGTCTCCTGCGTCAAGGCATGTCCCTTCGGGGCCATTTCCATGGAACTGGAACCTGAGATCGACGGCCGGGGCGGGGCCCTGCGGGTCGAGAAGACGGCCGGTGGCTACGACTGGAAGATCATCGGCCGGAGCGGTGAGATACGCCGCATCTTCAAAATGAAGACGAAAGAAGCCAATAAGTATTGAGGCATAGCCTGCCGGAGGCTTAAGAAAAACACTTCCTCCGCGGGCACCCATCAAAGGTCCACTTGGTCCACTTCGGAAGCATTTTTCTCAAGCCCCCGGAGTGGACATGGAAAATAGAATTGAAGGAGGAGTTATTATGAGTGAGCTTTCGCATCTGGATCAGCTCGAAGCAGAGGCGATCTATATCATCCGGGAGGTCGCTGCGGAGTGCGAGAAGCCGGTCATGCTGTATTCGATCGGCAAGGACAGCTCCGTCATGCTGCATCTGGCTCTCAAGGCCTTTTATCCGGAGAAGCCGCCATTTCCCTTTATGCATATCGACACGACATGGAAGTTTAAGGAGATGATCAAGTTCAGAGACGAGACCATGAAGCGGCTCGGTCTTGACCTCATCGTCTATACCAATGAGGAGGGCGTGAAGCAGGGTGTCAACCCCTTTGACTACGGCTCCTCCTACACGGACATCATGAAGACGCAGGCCCTCAAGCAGGCCCTGGCCAAGTACGGCTTCACTGCTGCTTTCGGCGGCGGCCGCCGCGACGAGGAGAAATCCCGCGCCAAGGAGAGGATCTTCTCCTTTAGAAATGCCGCTCAGGCCTGGGATCCCAAGAATCAGAGGCCGGAGATGTGGAAGCTCTACAACACCCAGCTTCACAAGGGCGAGTCCATCCGCGTCTTCCCCATCTCCAACTGGACCGAGAAGGACATCTGGCAGTACATCAAGCGCGAGAACATTCCCATTGTGCCGCTCTACTTCGCGGCGGAGCGGCCCTGCGTCGAGCGCGACGGCGACATCATCATGGTGGACGACGACCGCTTCCGCTTCAAGCCGGGCGAGAAGCCGGTCATGAAGAGCATCCGCTTCAGGACGCTCGGCTGCTATCCGCTGACGGGCGGCGTCGAGTCCACAGCGACGACTCTGGACGAGATCATCGACGAGACTCTGTCGGCTGTCGAGTCGGAGAGAACAAGCCGCGTCATTGACAAGGACAGCGGCCAGGGATCCATGGAGAAGCGCAAGAAGGAGGGCTATTTCTGATGAAAGATCTGCTGAAATTTATTACATGCGGGAGCGTGGACGACGGAAAGTCCACACTCATCGGCCACATTTTATATGATTCCAAGCTCCTCTACGCTGACCAGGAGAAGGCATTGGAGCTCGACAGTAAGGTTGGCAGCCGCGGGGGTGCCATTGACTACTCCCTGCTTCTCGACGGACTCACGGAGGAGCGGGAGCAGGGCATCACGATTGATGTCGCCTACCGTTACTTCACGACGGACGCCCGCAGCTTCATCGTCGCCGATACGCCGGGTCACGAGGAGTACACACGCAACATGGCCTGCGGCGCCTCTTTTGCTGATCTGGCCGTCATCATGGTCGACGCCGAGCACGGCGTCCTCGTCCAGACCCGCCGCCACGCCCGCATCTGCGCCATGATGGGCATCCGCTATTTCGTCTTCGCCGTCAACAAGATGGATTTGGTCGACTACTCAAAGGACCGCTTCAGGGAGATTGAGAGCCAGATCAATGATTTGAAAAATGAACTCTCTCTTGAGAACACGATTCTCATCCCCGTCTCTGCGACAGAGGGCGACAATGTCACCCGCCGCTCGGAGAAAATGCCCTGGTACACGGGTCCCGTTCTTCTTTCTTATCTCGAAAATGTTGACATTGACGAAGGTGGGAAGGAGTCCGGTTTCTACCTTCCGGTCCAGAGAGTCTGCCGACCCACCCATGAGTTCAGAGGCTTCCAGGGCCAGATCGAGGCCGGAAGTGTGAAAGTCGGAGACGAGCTCACTTCCCTGCCGTCCGGCGAGAAGGCACACGTGAAGGAGATTCTGGCGCCAGAGATGAGTGTCTCTGAGGCCGGCAAGGGCCAGCCCGTCACGATCACGCTCGACCGCGAGATCGATGTCTCCCGCGGCTCCGTCCTTGCAAAGGACGCTGATCTCAAGGTCGCCGACACCATCATGGTAGAGCTTCTCTGGATGGACGACGCGCCTCTTGAAAATGGCAAGAACTTCTGGATCAAAGTCGGCACACATGAGCTGCCCTGCCTCGTGACGGAGATCCGCTATGCCATCGACGTCAACACAGGCGAGCACAAGAAGGCGTCTGTCCTCCATAAAAATGAGATCGCCGTCTGCCGCATTTCATTCACGGACCGCGCGGTCATCGACACATTTGAGAATCACAGAACACTCGGCGAATTTATCCTCATCGACCGCATTTCCTTCCAGACATCGGCCTGCGGCGTCATCGAGAAGGTTCATCAGGGCAACGGCATCACGGACGGCAATGTCACGGCATCTCTTCGCGCTATGCTGGAGGGCCAGAGACCGGTCGCTGTCGAGTTCTATGAGGGGATAAGCGGGATCACGCGCGATAAGATTGCTTCCATCGAGAAGGCACTTGTCACGAGCGGCCGCCACACTTACCTCTACGCCCCCCGTGAGGGTGAGGATGTGGAGACGGTCGTCAAACACCTGCTGCGCGCCGGCATTATTGTCCTTGTTGACCTGCCGGCTTCCGTGAACGGCCGGAAGGTTCTCAATGAGGACGAGCCGACGGTCTACGTCTACAACAAGCCCACCGAGGAGTCCGTCGACGACATCGTCGCCTACATCCGCAGGATCACGGATGTCTCCACCCGTGTCTCCGGGGAGGGGGACTACATCTGAATTCCTGACGCAGGTGAATTCGTGACTTAGTATCCCGTCCGCCCCGGCGTCCCCGGAGTCAGGAATTTTGGGGATTCCGGGGAGGCGCTGTACCCGCAAGGGAAGACTTTCACCGGTTCGGTGGCGCTATAGGCATTTCCTATGGAGTAGAAAAGGACTTTCCAATTACCATATATCCTATGGGAGTAGTATGATATAACCACGGCGGCGGGAAGCCGTCCCGGAAAGTGAGATAAGACATCAATATGGAGTTTAACACAAAACTATTGCATGGCAAGGCCGTGAAGCCCTATGATGAGGGGGCGACCATTCCTCCCATTGCCCAGGTGACCGCATTCGCATATCCTTCTGCAGAGGATCAGGAGAAGGTCTTCACCCACAAGGCAGCGGGCTTTGCCTACAGCCGGATCGGGAATCCGACCGTCGCTGCTTTCGAGCAGAGGATGAATGAGCTCGAGGGCGGCAATGCCTGTATTGCCTGTTCGAGCGGTATGTCCGCCGTGACCCTGGCGCTCATGAATATATTGTGCGCCGGGGACGAGATCATCGCAGGTGCAGGCCTCTATGGAGGAACCATTGACCTCTTTGAAGACCTGACAAAGTTCGGGATCAAGACGCATTTTGTGAAACATGTGACGCCGGAGGAGATCGAGCCCTTTGTCAATGAGCACACAAGGGTCATCTACGGGGAACTCATCGGCAACCCGGGGCTTGCCATCATGGATGTTCCATCTGTCGCTGCGTATGCCCACAGCAAGGGGCTGCCGCTCATCGTCGACGCGACAACAACGACGCCCTATGTCGCCAACCCCCTGAAGCTGGGAGCGGATGTGGTTGTTCACTCGACGTCAAAGTACTTAAACGGCGGCGGCAATTCCGTGAGCGGCGTCATCGTCGACGGGGCAAAGTTCAAGTGGGATTTTGACAGGTTTCAGGCACTGGCCGGATATAAGAAGTTCGGCATCCTGGCCTACACGATCCGCCTGAGGACGGACATCTGGGAGAACTTCGGGGCATGCCTCTCCCCCATGAATGCTTTCATGAACATCGTCGGCCTTGAGACGCTTGGCCTTCGTATGGAGAGAATCACATCGAACGCGAAGAAGCTCGCCGAAGCCCTGTCCCGGATCGAAGGCGTCACGGTGAATTATCCGACCCTTTCGACAAGCCCTTATCACGAGCTGGCCGAGAGGGAGCTCAGAGGTCTTGGCGGCGGAATTCTTACCTTCCGCGTCGGATCCAAGGAGAAAGCCTTCAGAATTTTAGACAGTCTCACCTATGTCACCCGGGCCAGCAATCTCGGTGACGTGAGAACACTTGCCCTGCATCCTCAGTCGACCCTTTACAACCGGTCGTCGAGGGAAATGCAGGAGGCCGCGGGTGTCTACGCCGACACCATCCGTGTCAGTGTCGGCATCGAGGACATCGACGACCTGATCTGGGATTTTGAAAATGCAATAAAGAACGCCTGATGGAAAATTTGTTTGAGGAGGATGAAAATGACACTTACAGTTGCAGGTGAAAAGAAGGAATATAAAGAGGGCATCACGGTGTCCGAACTCATTGATGTGGAAAATGTGGAGACTCCGGAGTATGTCTCGGTGTCTGTCAATGAAGAGTTTATTCAGAGAGACGATTTTCCGACGACCGCTTTAAAAGAGGGCGACGTCGTGGAGTTCCTGTATTTCATGGGAGGAGGATGCTGATCCATGCCATTTACCAATGAACAGCTTGAGCGGTATTCCCGCCATATCATTTTAAAAGAGATCGGAGTCAAGGGGCAGAAGAAGCTCCTGAACGGCAAAGTTCTCATCATCGGGGCAGGCGGCCTCGGCGCTCCGGCGGCACTCTATCTGGCTGCAGCCGGTGTGGGAACGATCGGCATCGTCGACGCTGATGTCGTCGATCTCTCCAATCTGCAGCGCCAGGTCATCCACACGACCAATGACCTGGGCAAGGCCAAGGTCGAGTCCGCAAAGGAGACCATGGAGGCCATTAATCCGGACGTCAAGGTCATCACCTACCACGAGTTCATTTCCGCCTCCAATATCATGTCCATCATCAGGGACTATGATTTTGTTCTGGACGGAACCGATAACTTCCCGGCCAAGTTCCTCATCAATGACGCCTGCGTCATGGCAAAAATTCCCTTCTGCCACGCCGGTATCATCCGATTCAGGGGCCAGCTCATGACAGTCATCCCGGGCGAGTCCCCCTGCTATCGCTGTGTCTTCAAGAATCCGCCGCCAAAGGATGCGGTTCCGACCTGTAAGCAGGCAGGCGTCATCGGGGCCATGGCGGGCGTCATCGGATGCCTGCAGGCCCTGGAGGCCGTCAAGTACCTGACGGGTGCAGGCGACCTTCTGACCGGAAGACTTATGACTTTCGATGGTCTCAAGATGGACTGGCACACCGTCAAGCTTCCGCCCCGCGGAGAGGGCTGCGCCGTCTGCTCTGACAACCCGACCATCACAGAGCTCATCGATTACGAGCAGGCAGCCTGCGATTTCAACCCGGCCAGGCCGCTCGACGGATAAGGTCCGGGGGATGCCACCGGGGACGGTTCTTGTGGGTCCTCCCTGATGGCGCCATGAGAACCGTCCCCGGGGTGCAGGGATTCATAAAAGAGAGGATTGCAGACTATGGCAGAACTGAAACATGTGACAATCAAAAAGAGCGACCTGGATAAGATCATCACCTATGCTTTCCGGGAGCTGCCGGACGAGGCCTGCGGCATGATCGGAGGCTTCGACCATGAGGACGGCACCCGCGAGATCAAAGAGGTCTACCTCATGACCAACGTGGACCATACCAATGAGCATTTCTCCATGGATCCGAGAGAGCAGCTCGCCGTCATTAAGGACATCCGCTCAAAGGGATATCAGCTGCTCGGCAACTGGCACTCCCACCCGGAGTCCCCCAGCCGTTCCAGCCAGGAGGACATTCGCCTTGCCTTTGATTCCAAGGTGAGCTATCTTATTTTGAGCCTCATGGACAGGGAGCACCCGGTTCTCAACTCCTTCCACTGCGAGGGAGGCATTTCCACAAAAGAGAGCCTTACGATCGTCGATTGAGGACAGATGGCCGGTTCTTTTCTCCTCAAGATTCCATCGGGGACAGCTCTGATGGAACAGCCTGCGAGGGGCCGTGAGAACCGTCCCCGGTGGAGCCAGAACCGTCCCCACGGAAAACACGATTGAAAATGAAAGGAGTTTCTTATGGCAACGGATTATGCAGCCCTCAAGAAGGGCGGATGGATGAGACAGAAGCAGAAAAACCGCTTTGCCCTTCGTATTCATGTAGTGGGCGGGCATATGACGGACGAGCAGATGAAGGTGGTCAGTGAGGTGGCGAAGAAGTACGGTCACGGCTATGTGCATCTGACGGCCCGCCAGTCCCTGGAGATCCCATGGATCGCCCTTGAGGACATCGAAGAGGTCAAGGCAGAGCTGGCCAGGGGAGGCGTCACTCCCTCGGTCTGCGGTCCCCGCGTCCGCACGACGACGGCCTGCCAGGGCAATGCGACATGTCCTTCAGCCTGCATCGACACCTATGCTCTGGCCCAGGAGATCGACGCCCGTTATTTCGCCCGTGAGCTTCCGGGCAAGTTCAAGTTCGGCATCACGGGCTGCCGCAACAACTGCTTAAAGACCGAGGAAAATGATCTCGGCATCAAGGGCGCCGAGAAGGTTGTCTGGAATGCCGACACCTGCATCGGCTGCGGCGTCTGCGTCAAGGCCTGCCGTGACAATGCGATTACCTTAAAGGACGGCGTCATCACTGTGAACGATGAAAAATGCACCTACTGCGGCCGCTGCGCCAAGGCATGTCCGACCGACTCCTTTGCGGAGCATGAGGGCTATATCTTAAGCTTCGGCGGCCTCTTCGGCAATCACATCCACCGTGGAAATGAGATTGTCCCCTTTGTCGACGACAAGGAGACCCTCTTCCGCATCTGCGATGCGACCGTCCAGTTCTTCGATGACAACGCCAGAGCCGGCGACAGACTCCAGTTCTGCATCGACCGCATCGGCCAGGAAAAATTTAATCAGGTCATCGAGGATGCCTACGACGGCAGAGACTACAAGGGCGATTTTACCCACAAGCCCGTATCTGAGAGAAAGTGATCTTTTCCGGAGTGGGAAAAAGACAAAAGGCAGTGCTTTCAGCTTTGGAAGCGCACCAAACAAAGAGCAAAACGCAAACGGACATCCGGCATTTTCCGTTACTGTTCACGGGTGGGTCACTTCGGCGCTTCGCACAAAGGCCTTCTTCCTTC